>NZ_JBEPEL010000009.1:0-132527 GCF_040300825.1 Streptomyces sp. NPDC000229 | reverse complement strand
GTGGCCGCGGGGAAGGCGCTGGAGGTGCCGGAGGCTATCCGGGCCTTGATGCCCTCCTCGGTGGTGGCCATCCAGGTGGCGACCAGCACCCGCGCACCCCGCCCGGCGAGCGCCAGCGGCACCAGCGTCGTCTTGCCGGTCCCGGGCGGCGCGCACAGCACCGCCGCCCCGTGCCCGTCCAGCGCCCGCTCCAGGGCCGGCAGGGCGGTACGTACGGGAAGGCCGAGGGCCTCGTCCCGGAGCCGCATCACGCGCGCTCGCACACGAAGATCGCCGTGCCCGGGATCAGGTTTCCGCGCAAGGGGGACCAGCCGCCCCACTCCTGGGTGTTCCAGGCGGGCCACTCCGGCTCGACCAGGTCGACCAGGTGGAACCCGCCCGCCACGACGTCCCGCACCCGGTCCCCGATGGTGCGGTGGTGCTCCACGTACACGGCGTCGCCTTCCTCGTCCTGCTCCACATAAGGGGTGCGGTCGAAGTAGGAGGCGGACACCGACAGGCCCTCCGGCCCCGGCTCGTCGGGGAAGGCCCACCGGATCGGATGGGTCACCGAGAACACCCACCGCCCGCCCGGCCGCAGCACCCTGCGCACCTCCCGGAAGACCCGCACCGGATCGGCCACGAAGGGCACCGCCCCGTACGCCGAGCACGCCAGGTCGAAGGAGCCGTCCCTGAAGGGCAGCGCGGTGGCGTCGGCCTCCACCAGGGGCACGTCCTCACCGATGCGCAGCGCGTGCTGGAGCTGCCGGTGGGAGAGGTCCAGCGCGACGGGACGGGCACCCCGGGAGGCCAGCCAGCGCGAGCACTGGGCGGCGCCCGCGCCGATCTCCAGTACGTCGAGCCCCGCGACGTCCCCCAGGAGGCCCGCCTCGGCCTCGTCCAGCCCCTCCGGCCCCCACACGAACCGGTCGTCCCCCAGGAACGACCCGTGCTCGCTCTGGTACTCGTCCGCGTTCCGGTCCCACCAGCCGCGGCTCGCCCGGCTGCTTTCCAGGTCACCGGCGTGGCGCCGAGTGGCTTCAGGCTCGTACTCTTGGATCATCCCGCCCGCCGTTGTAGGTTGCGCACTGCTCTCCGGGGGAGCGAGGTGCTCCTCGGGAGGCGGCAGTCGCGGCCACGATGGCCTTGGGAAACTTTAAATGTGCCGGGTATGTGACGTTCTGCCCCGGGTGTGCGCCTTCGCGCATTGACCGTGTCCGGCCGTCCCCGTATGCTAAAGGTTGCGCTGCGGGCCTGCGCGCCTCAGACGGAGCAGGTCGCGCTCGCATCTGTTGTATGTCCCCTCGGTTGTCGAGGCGCCTCCCCTGGCGGGGATGGGCGCTTCCTTGGCTGTCCGGCTTCTTCAGCTGCGATACGGGCTCACGGCGTAGCAGTACCTACGACTTCAATGTCCGTACCGGAGCCCTTTCCCACATGACGAGCAGCACCGAGACCACCGCCACCACCCCGCAGGTTGCGGTCAACGACATCGGTAACGAGGAAGCCTTCCTCGCAGCGATCGACGAGACGATCAAGTACTTCAACGACGGCGACATCGTCGACGGCGTCATCGTGAAGGTCGACCGGGACGAGGTCCTGCTCGACATCGGTTACAAGACCGAAGGTGTCATCCCGAGCCGCGAGCTCTCGATCAAGCACGACGTCGACCCGAACGAGGTCGTCAAGGTCGGCGACGAGATCGAGGCCCTTGTTCTCCAGAAGGAGGACAAGGAAGGCCGCCTGATCCTCTCGAAGAAGCGCGCCCAGTACGAGCGTGCCTGGGGCACCATCGAGAAGATCAAGGAAGAGGACGGCATCGTCACCGGCACCGTCATCGAGGTGGTCAAGGGTGGTCTCATCCTCGACATCGGCCTCCGTGGCTTCCTGCCGGCCTCCCTCGTCGAGATGCGCCGTGTCCGCGACCTCCAGCCCTACGTGGGCAAGGAGCTCGAGGCGAAGATCATCGAGCTGGACAAGAACCGCAACAACGTGGTCCTGTCCCGCCGCGCCTGGCTCGAGCAGACCCAGTCCGAGGTGCGCCAGACGTTCCTCACCACCCTGCAGAAGGGTCAGGTCCGCTCCGGCGTCGTCTCCTCGATCGTCAACTTCGGTGCGTTCGTGGACCTGGGTGGCGTCGACGGTCTGGTCCACGTCTCCGAGCTGTCCTGGAAGCACATCGACCACCCGTCCGAGGTTGTCGAGGTCGGCCAGGAGGTCACCGTCGAGGTTCTCGACGTGGACATGGACCGCGAGCGTGTCTCCCTGTCGCTGAAGGCGACGCAGGAGGACCCGTGGCAGCAGTTCGCCCGTACGCACCAGATCGGTCAGGTCGTCCCGGGTAAGGTCACCAAGCTGGTTCCGTTCGGTGCGTTCGTCCGCGTGGACGAGGGCATCGAGGGTCTGGTCCACATCTCCGAGCTGGCCGAGCGCCACGTGGAGATCCCGGAGCAGGTCGTCCAGGTCAACGACGAGATCTTCGTCAAGGTCATCGACATCGACCTCGAGCGCCGCCGCATCAGCCTCTCGCTGAAGCAGGCCAACGAGTCCTTCGGTGCCGACCCGGCCTCGGTCGAGTTCGACCCGACCCTGTACGGCATGGCCGCGTCGTACGACGACCAGGGCAACTACATCTACCCCGAGGGCTTCGACCCGGAGACCAACGACTGGCTGCCGGGCTACGAGGCCCAGCGCGAGGCGTGGGAGACCCAGTACGCCGAGGCGCAGCAGCGCTTCGAGCAGCACCAGGCCCAGGTCATCAAGTCCCGCGAGGCCGACGAGGCCGCCGCTGCCGAGGGTGGCACCGCCGCTCCGGCCGGTGCCCCGGCGGGTGCCTCCGGTGGCTCGTACTCCTCGGAGTCGGACGACAACTCCGGCGCCCTGGCGTCGGACGAGGCCCTGGCTGCCCTCCGCGAGAAGCTGGCCGGCGGCCAGAGCTGAAGCTCCGGCTCGCTCGCTGAGCGGAAGCAGTAGCTAGTCAGCACTGAGGCCCGTCCCCGGAAGGGGGCGGGCCTCAGTCGTGTGTTCAGCCCGTGACCGGCACGCCCGGTGTGACCAGGCCGCGGCCACCGGTGCGGGTGTTGTCCGCGTAGACCGTCGTCCGGCACGACGACGAATGGTGCGGGGCGTGGATGGCGTACCGGTGGGCGCCCGTGGCGCCGGTCAGGTCGGACGTGTTGGCGCGGAAGACCGTGCCGCAGCCCCAGCCGCTCTGCTGGGTGTGGACCTCGAAGCCGTTGTTGAGGGTGTCGCGGCGCGTACGCTGGGCGGATTTCTGAACGCGTGTACTGCCTGGTGACGGTAGGGAGGGGGTGTGGGCATGTCAAGGTCTGGACCAAGGGCCCTCGGGGCGCTCCCCGTCCGGGGTGGCCGGCCGGACCGGCGCCCTCGGTGGGGAATGCCTGTACGGCGAGTGACGTTCTTCCCTACGAACACGAGGAGGAGCGGTAATCGTGCTTGATCCGCAGGATTTGTACGCGTGGGAGCCGAAGGGCCTGGCCGTCGTCGACACGGCGCTGGCCCAGGAGTCGGCCGGCCTGGTCATGCTCTACCACTTCGACGGATACATCGACGCGGGTGAGGCCGGCGAGCAGATCGTCGACCGTCTGCTGGACTCGCTGCCCCACCAGGTGGTGGCCCGCTTCGACCACGACAGGCTCGTGGACTACCGGGCGCGCCGTCCCCTGCTCACCTTCAAGCGCGACCGCTGGAGCGGATACGAGACCCCGGCCATCGAGGTCCGGCTCGTCCAGGACGCCACGGGGGCGCCCTTCCTGCTGCTGTCCGGGCCCGAGCCGGACGTGGAGTGGGAGCGGTTCGCCGTGGCTGTACGGCAGATCGTCGAGCGGCTCGGGGTGCGGCTTTCGGTCAACTTCCATGGCATCCCCATGGGCGTCCCCCACACCCGTCCCGTCGGCCTCACGCCGCACGGCAACCGCACGGACCTGATGCCGGGGCACCGCAGTCCGTTCGACGAGGCGCAGGTACCGGGCAGCGCCGAGTCGTTGATCGAGTACCGGCTGATGGAGGCCGGGCACGACGTCCTCGGTGTCGCCGCCCACGTGCCGCACTATGTGGCCCGGTCCACCTACCCGGACGCGGCACTGACCGCCCTGGAGGCCATCACGGCGGCGACGGGCCTGGTCCTGCCCGGCGTCGCGCACACCCTGCGCACGGAGGCCCAGCGCACCCAGACCGAGATCGAGCGCCAGATCGGGGAGGGCGACGAAGAGCTGACCGCGCTCGTCCAGGGGCTTGAGCACCAGTACGACGCGATGGCCGGTGCCGAGACGCGCGGCAGCCTGGTCGCCGAACCGGTGGACCTGCCGTCGGCGGACGAGCTCGGCCGCGAATTCGAACGGTTCCTGGCCGAGCGGGAGGGCGACCTCTAGGGTCCGTCCGGCGAGCCGTGGGGAGGCTTCCCGGCGAAGGCCTGGGTTCCGCCCGGGGCCCTTGGGGATCTGCCCGGCCAAGGGCCTAGGCTTCCGCCATGCTGAAGGTTGGGTTGACCGGCGGAATCGGCGCCGGAAAGAGCGAGGTGTCGCGGCTGCTCTCCTCGTACGGGGCGGTGATCGTCGACGCCGACAAGATCGCCCGCGAGGTCGTCGAGCCCGGAACACCCGGGCTCGCGGCCGTCGTGGCGGCGTTCGGACCGGACATCCTCACGGCCGAGGGCACCCTCGACCGCCCCAGACTCGGCTCGATCGTCTTCTCCGACGCCGAGCGGCTGGCCACACTGAACGGCATCGTCCACCCTCTCGTCGGCGCCCGCTCGGCGGAGCTCGAAGCCGCCGCCGGGCCGGACGCGGTGGTCGTCCACGACGTACCGCTGCTCACGGAGAACGGCCTGGCACCGCTCTACGACGTCGTCGTGGTCGTCGACGCTTCCCCCGAGACCCAGCTGAACCGGCTCGTACGGCTGCGCGGCATGACCGAGGACGAGGCCCGTGCCCGGATGAGCGTCCAGGCCACCCGGGAGCAGCGGCTGGCCGTCGCGGACCTGATCATCGACAACGACGGTCCGCTCGAGGAGCTGGAACCCCAGGTCCGCAAGATCTGGGCGCAGCTGACCGAACGGGCCGCCGCCCGTCCACCGGCCGCCCCAGGCGTGTGAGCGCGCCGGAACGGGTGAGCCGGTAGGGGGAGCCGGGCCGGGCGGGAGGAATACGGCCCGTCCCGCCCATGTTGAACCGCCGCAGTGAGGGAAGGATGCGAAGGTGCCCGAGACCAACCCGGAGACCCACGTCATCGACTACCGCGCGGCGGAGCAGCTGCTCGCCGCCCGGGACCCGCGCGGGGCCGTCAAGCTCCTCGATTCCGTGATCGCCGCCCATCCCGAGAACACCGCCGCCCGCCTGCTGCGCGCCCGGGCCTTCTTCGCGGCGGCCCAGCTGCGACCCGCCGAGCTGGAGTTCGAGCTGGTGCTGGAGCGGGAGCCGGACAACGCGTTCGCGCACTTCGCCCTCGCCCGCACCTTCCAGCGCTCCGGCCGTCCCGACCAGGCCAAGCGCCACTTCCGCCTCGCCGCCGCCCTCGACCCGAAGCCGGAGTACCTGGAGGCGGCACGCTTCCCGGTCGACTTCCCGGCCGATGTGCCCCCCGAGGAATGACCCCCGCCGCCCCTGTGCCCCGCGGTCCCCGGCCTGGGTCCCGTCGTACGTCCCGTCTGTTTCCCCAGGTCAAGGGCGTTGTCAGAGCCGCCCCGTAACGTCGTGGACGCAAGCTGACGCGGGGGAAGGACACGACGATGGGATTCACCTCGGCCTGGGCGGTCACAGCGCATCCGGATGATGTCATGGCGGACGTACGCCCCCATGTGCTTCCGCGGATCGAGCGCCACCGGCAGTTTCCGGAGACCCGGCGGGCCTGGCGGGCCTGGTGTGCCGATCCGCTCCCGGACCACCGGGACTGGGATGCCCTGCGGCAGCTGCCGGGCAAGCACGAGGCGATCACCTCGTTCCTCCGCCTCACGTCCATGATCCCGCTGGATGAGCTGCACTGTTCCGGGGACCGCGGTGTCCACCTGTACGACCTCTGGGAGGGTGCCGACGACGCGGTCCGGCCGTACCTGGGCTTTTACCGCAAGGACTACGCGGTGAGCGCACTGTTCCACGCGATCGGCCCCGAGCGTGCTGCCCTGCTGCCCGGCTGGTGCGGGGATTTCGCGCTGACGGCCGAGGAGGTGCGGCGGAGCCTGCCCGCCGTCGAGGAGGCCCTCGGGTTCACCCCCGTCGAGCGGGTGGCGGCCGAGGAACGGATATGGCTGGACGACCTCCCGGACGACGAGCCGGTCCTGGACGGCCCACTGCGCTGCTGGCGCGAAGCGGCCGACACCGGCCTGGGGCTCCTCGGCGTCAACGTGCACCTGTACTGAGGAGCTCACCTGCGGTGAGGGGCTAGCGCCCGTCGTCCGGTTCGTACGGGGGTACGTCGCGACCCGGCTGGTAGTGCGGGCCCTGGCGGATGTGGCGCAGGATGACCACGAGGTCGACCATGACGACCACGGCCAGCAGGCCGCAGGCGGCCGCCCAGCCGGGCCGGCCGGCCAGGGCGAAGGCCGCCGTTCCGGCACCCGCCCAGATCAGCCCCCACACACCCAGCCAGAAGCGGATCCGGAGGGGGCTGCGTGCGGTTCTCGGTTCACTGCCGGTACGCCTGCGCATGGTGATCGCTCTCCTGCCCGCCGGGTACCCGGCCCGGCACCGTTCGATCCAGGCCGACCGAGGACCGGGCGGGAACGGGCTCGCGCCGTCGGCCGTTCAGGGCACATGAGCGGATACATGCGTGAGGGGTACCGGGGCACGGGGCCGGGTGCGATCACCCCGGACGGCTGTGCGGTCGACCTGTACAGCAGGCTCGTCGCGGGTGCCGAGCCCGGCATCGTCGCCGGCGCCGTGCCGGCCGGCGCGACCCTGCTCGAACTCGGCAGCGGGGTGGGCCGGCTCACCCGGCCGCTGGTCGAACGCGGCCTCAAGGTCACCGCCGTGGACGAGTCGGCCGAGATGCTGGAGCGCGTCCGTGAGCGGGTCCCCGGCATCAGGACCGTACAGAGCCCGATCGAGGCGCTGGACCTGGAGGAGCGGTTCGACGTCGTGCTGCTCGCGTCGTTCCTGGTGCACACCGGGGACCGGCGGGTGCGCGACGGGATGCTCGCGGCCTGCCGACGGCACGTCGAGGACGACGGATGCGTACTGATCCAGCGTGAGGGCGTGGACTGGCACACCCAGGTACCGCGCGAGCGCGTGGATCCGGCCGGTTGCACGGTCCGGATCGCTTCGGCGGAACCGGTCGGGGACGGGGTGAACTCGGTGGTCGCCGAGTACGTGTTTCCGGACGCCCGCTGGACGCAGACGTTCCTGTCCCGGCCGTTGACGAAGGAGGACTTCGAAGGCTGCCTGGACGCGGCCGGTCTCGTCGTCGACACGTATCTGACGGAGGACGGCACATGGGTGCGGGCACGGCCGAAGCACCGATGAGTTCCGGGCAGTCCTCCGGTCTACCCCTCCGACAGCGACACACCGCTCGGGCAACGCCCGCAGGAGGAGACCGACATGAGCGTCACCACCGCCCGCCCCACCACCGCTCCCGTCCTCACCCGGCGCGCGGACATCGGCGTGTGGACCCTGCAGATCGTCCTCGCCCTCTTCTTCGCGATCCCCAGCGCCGCGCCCAAGCTGGTCGGGCACTCATCGGCGGCGCAGTCCTTCGACGCGATCGGCTTCGGGGACTGGTTCATGTACCTGGTGGGCGCACTGGAGCTGGCGGGCGCGATCGGGCTGGTGACACCCGTTCTGTCAGGGGTGTCGGCGCTCGCGCTGATCGGTCTGATGGCCGGCGCGGTCGTCACGCAACTGACCTTCCTCGACGGGCAGTACTGGTTCACGCCGGTGATCTTCGCCGCGTTGCTCGCCGTCGTCGCCCGGACCCGTCGCCACCGCACCGCCGAGCTGCTGGGGCTCGTCCGCCGGAGGATGTGAGCCGGTGGCGTCCTTTACGCGGGGAGGGACGGCACGGTACGAGAGAGGCACCACGGCGAAGGGACGTCCATGCGACCGGTGTGCATGACCAGGCAGGGCGCGGTACGAGGCAACATCTCGGCCGACGGGACCGCCTCCTTCCTCGGCATCCCGTATGCCGCCCCGCCCTTCGGCCGCCTGCGCTTCCGGCCACCGGCCCCACCCCGCGCCTGGAGCGGAACACGGGACGCGGCGGCCCCTGGCCCGACGCCGCCGAAGGCCCCCTACGCCCCGCCCTTCGACGCCCTGCTCCCGGAGACGACCATCCCGGGCGAAGAGTGCCTGAACCTCAACGTGTGGACGCCGTCCCCCGGCCCCGGCGCCCGGCTGCCGGTCATGGTGTGGCTGTACGGCGGGGCTTTCACCAACGGGGCGGCATCGTCGTCCGCGTACGACGGCACCGCCTTCGCGCGGGACGGCGTGGTGTTCGTGTCGCTCAACTACCGCATCGGCACGGACGGGTTCCTGCACCTGGACGGCGTCCCGGACAACCGGGGCCTGCTCGACCAGATCGCGGCGCTGGAATGGGTACGCGACAACATCGCGAACTTCGGCGGCGACCCGGACCGGGTGACCCTCTTCGGCGAGTCGGCCGGAGCGATGAGCATCGGCGTCCTGCTGGGGGAGGCCCGGGCGCGTGGCCTGTTCCACCGGGCGATCCTCCAGAGCGGGGCGGCGCACCACTTCCTCCGCCCCGCGTCGGCCCGCAAGATCACCGCCCGCCTGGCCGAGAAGCTGGCGGTCGAACCGACGGCCGACGCCTTTGCCGCCGTACCGCTCGACCGGCTCCTCGCCGCCCAGGCGGAACTGCGCGGTGAGATCGGCGCCCGCCCTGACCCCGCCCTCTGGGGTGAGGCGGCGCTCAACGCGATGCCCTTCGAGCCCGTGACCGAGGGTCCCGCTCCGCCGGGGGCCGACTGCGGTGTCGACCTGCTGGTCGGCAGCAACCGCGAGGAGTACCGGCTCTTCCTCGTCCCCACCGGGCGGCTGCACCTTCTGACGGAGGCCAAGCTCCGCGCCACCGCCCAGGCGTACGGCCTCGATCCGGACAAGGCCCTGCCCGTGTACCGGGACGCCCGGCCCGGCGCCTCGCCGGGAGAGATCTTCGACGCGATGGCGACGGACTGGTTCTACCGGATCCCGGCGATCCGGCTGGCCGAGTCGGTGCCGGGCTCGTACATGTACGAGTTCGCGCGGCGCTCCTCCGCCTTCGACGGACGGCTCGGCGCGTGTCACGCCGGTGAGCTGGCCTATGTCTTCGACCGGCTCGACGATCCCGTCCACGCACCGATGATCGGTGAGGACCCTGCGCAGGCGGTGGCGGACGCGATGCACGGGGCGTGGGTGGCGTTCGCCACCGACGGCGACCCCGGCTGGGCCCCGTACGACCTCCGTAACCGCAACACGATGATCTTCGACGATGCCGGAGCGGGCGTGGCCGAGGACCCCCGGGGAGCGGAGCGGGCCCTGTGGGAAGGCGTGCGCTGACGGGGTTCGAGCCGATTGTCAGACCCCCGCCGTAAGGTCGTAGATCCACGACACGACCAGCGTGAGGGGAGGTGACCGGCCATGGGACAGCGGCCGCTGCACACCTGTGCCGCCGTCTTCCTCCCCGCCGCGCTCCCGCGCGAGGGCCGCATCGCGTTCTGGTCCCCGGACGGCCGCCCCCCGCCGCCCGCGGACGGGGCCCGGTCCGAGACGATCACCGTCGTGCGGGCGCAGGGGGGCGGGGTGCGGAGCCGTGCGATGCCGGCGGTGGTTCTGCCCGTCGCCGACGCCCTGCCCGTGCTGGTCACCGCGCGGCACGACCCGGCCGCGCATCCCGCGGCCGCCTGCTGGGGCGCGGCCGCCCTGCACGCCCTGCACCTGGCCGGACGCGGCCGGCTGCTGCCGGGGCTCACCGCGGACGACCTGGACGCCTGGAGGGCCGGGCCCCTGGACGCCGACGACATCGCCCACCTCCGGGCGGTCGCGGCCGCGATGCCGTACGAAGCGCATGCCGTGCCCGTCCCCGGCTCCCGCCCCCTCCGGCTCCCCGAGCCGGAAGCCCTGGTGCGGGCGTTCCTCGACGCGGTCACCGACACCCTGCCCCGCACACCGGCCGCCGCGTACGCCGCCGGGAAACCGTTCGCGGCGCGCACCCCGCAGCACCTCCCCCATGCGCGGGCCTGGGCCGCCGAGGCCGCGGCGGGCATGGACGCCGGGGTCCGCGTCTCGCTCCGCCTCGACCTGTCCGGGTACGAACTGTTCGACACCCTCCACGAAGGCGGCGAGGAGCGGCAGGCCGCCGCCGCGCTGGTCCAGGTCCACAGCCTCGCCGACCCCACCCTGGTCGTCGACGCGGCCGCGCTGTGGGCGGGCGAGAGCGCCGATCACTTCGGGCCCCGCGCCCGGATCGACGCCGTGCTGGCACTGCGGCGCGCCGCCCGCGTCTGGGCGCCGCTGGCCCGGCTGCTGGAGCGGGACGTCCCCGACGTCCTGTCGCTCACGGAGGACGAACTGTACGAGCTGCTGGGCCCCGCGGCGGCCCGGCTCGGTGCGGCCGGCGTGACCGTGCACTGGCCCAGGGAACTGGCCCGGTCGCTCACCGCCGCCGCGGTCGTCCGGCCCGCGCCCGGTTCGGCCACCGACGGCACGGCGTTCTTCGACAGTGAGGAACTGCTGAGGTTCAACTGGCAGTTGGCGCTGGACGGCGACCCGCTGACCGAGCGCGAGATGGACGCCCTCGCCGAGGCGCACCGCCCCGTCGTGCGGCTGCGCGACCAGTGGGTGGTCGTCGACCCCGCCCTGGTACGCAAGGCGCGCAAGCGGGAGCTCGGCCTGCTGGAGCCCGTCGACGCGCTCGCCGTGGCGCTCAGCGGCACCGCCGAGGTGGACGGCGAAACGGTCGAAGCCGTTCCCGTGGGCGCGCTCGCCGCGCTGCGCGACCGGCTCGTCGCCGGCCCCGGCACCGTCGATCCGCCCCCCGGACTGGACGCCACCCTGCGCGACTACCAACTGCGCGGCCTGGCCTGGCTCGACCTGATGACATCCCTCGGCCTCGGCGGCTGCCTCGCCGACGACATGGGCCTCGGCAAGACCGTCACCCTCATCGCCCTCCACCTGCGCCGCGCCCGCCGGGCCCCCACCCTTGTCGTCTGCCCGGCCTCCCTGCTCGGCAACTGGCAGCGGGAGATCACCCGATTCGCCCCCGGCGTCCCCGTGCGCCGCTTCCACGGCACCGACCGCACCCTGGACGGCCTCGACGGCGGCTTCGTGCTCACCACCTACGGCACGATGCGCACCAGCGCCGATGAGCTGGCGGGCCACGAGTGGGGGATGGTCGTCGCCGACGAGGCCCAGCACGTCAAGAACCCGTTCTCCGCGACGGCCAAGGCGCTGCGCACCATCCCCGCGCCCGCGCGCGTCGCCCTCACCGGCACCCCCGTCGAGAACAACCTCTCCGAACTGTGGGCGCTGCTCGACTGGACCACCCCCGGCCTCCTCGGCCCGCTGAAGGCGTTCCGCTCCCGGCACGCCAGAGCCGTCGAGAACGCCGAGCAGATCGAGAACGACGAGGCGGTCGAGCGCCTCGCCCGGCTCGTCCGTCCCTTCCTGCTGCGCCGCAAGAAGTCCGATCCGGGCATCGTGCCCGAGCTGCCGCCCAAGACGGAGTCCGACCACCCCGTGCCTCTCACCCGCGAACAGGCCTCGCTCTACGAGGCGGTGGTGCGCGAGACGATGGCGCAGATCGAGGGCGCGGAGGGCATCGCACGCCGCGGGCTGGTCATGAAGCTGCTGACCTCCCTGAAGCAGGTCTGCAACCACCCCGCCCAGTACCTGAAGGAGGAGCCCGCCCGGCTGGCCGGCCGCTCCGGGAAGCTCGCCCTCCTCGACGAACTGCTCGACACGATCCTGTCCGAGGACGGTTCCGTGCTGGTCTTCACCCAGTACGTGAGCATGGCCCGGTTGCTCACGGCGCACTTGGCCGCCCGGGCGGTCCCCTCCCAACTGCTGCACGGCGGGACGCCGGTGGCGGAGCGGGAGCGGATGGTGGACCGGTTCCAGTCCGGCGAGGTCCCCGTGTTCGTGCTGTCCCTCAAGGCCGCCGGCACCGGCCTCAACCTCACCCGGGCCGGCCATGTCGTGCACTACGACCGCTGGTGGAACCCGGCCGTCGAGGAGCAGGCCACCGACCGGGCGTACCGCATCGGCCAGACCCAGCCGGTCCAGGTCCACCGGCTGATCGCCGAAGGGACGGTGGAGGACCGCATCGCGGAGATGCTGCTGGCCAAGCGCGCCCTGGCCGACGCGGTCCTGGGCTCCGGCGAGGCCGCCCTCACCGAACTGACCGACCGCGAGCTGGCCGACCTCGTCTCCCTGAGGAGGCTGTCATGAGCCCGCACCGCCCCGGCTCACGCCCCGGCACCCGGCGCGTCCCGCTGCACGACGACCGCCGCCGTACGTTCCCGCAGCTCGCCCCCGCCCAGGGCGCCGACGGGAAGTTCGCCGCCACCTGGTGGGGCAACGCCTGGGTGGAGGCCCTGGAGGACACCGCCCTGGACCCCGCGCGCCTGGCCCGCGGGCGCGCGTACACAGCCACCGGGCACGTCGACGCGATCACCGTGACACCGGGCCGGGTCACGGCGTACGTCCACGGCAGCCGCCCCCGCCCCTACCGCACGGAGATCCGGCTGCGGGTCCTCGGCGACGACGACTGGGAGCGTTTCCTGGACGCCGCCGCCGCCCGCCCCGACCACATCGCGGCCCTCCTCGACAAGGACGTGCCGCACGCCCTGGCCGCGGCGGTCGACCTGTTGCCCGGACCCGGGGACCTGATCCCGGACTGCTCCTGCCCCGACCACGGTTACCCCTGCAAGCACGCGGCCGCCCTCTGCTACCAGGCGGCACGGCTCCTCGACGAGGACCCGTTCGTGCTGTTCCTGATGCGAGGCCGCGGTGAGCAGGAGATCCTCGCGGCACTCGGCCACCGGAACGCGGCCCACGAGGCGGCCGAGACCACCGCCGCGCCCCCGCCCATGCCCACCGTGCCCGCCCGCGCCGCCGTCACCTCCCCGCCCGCCACCGCCCTGCCGCCCCCGCTGCCCGCACCCGACCGGCCAGGACGCCCGCCCCTCTATCCCGAAGACCCGGACGCCCCCGACCCACTGGCCCTGGAGATGCTGGCCACCGAGGCGGCGGCCCGCGCGCACACGTTCCTGACCACCGGCCACGACCCCGTCGCCGCCCTCACCCCCTGGCAGGACGCGGTGCGCCTCGCGGCCGCCCACCCCGGCTCCGGCCTGACCGCCTCCACCCGCGCCCTGTACCGCGACCTCGCCGCCGCCCTTGACCGCACCCCCGCCGACCTGGCCCGCGCTGTCGCCGCCTGGCGCCAGGGCGGACCGGCAGGCCTCGCCGTCCTGGAGGAGCCCTGGGACCCGCCCGCCGGCCCCTTCGACCGCGCCCGCCCCGCGCTGATCGCCGCCGACCTCCCGCACTTCCGCCCCTGGCGCAACCGCCTCTCCACCCGCTCGCTGCAACTGCGTTACGGCCGCGACGGCCTCTGGTACGGGTACGAATCGGACCCCGACCGCGAGGACTGGTGGCCGAGAGGCACTCCTGACGCGGACCCGGTCGGAGCGCTCACGGACCTGCTGGAGCGCTGAGGGGTGCGCTGCTGTGAGTCCCCGTGGTGCGTACCGCCCAAGACGAACGGGAGCCGGGGGAGGGCAAGTCGCTGCCCACCCCCCCATGCCCCTGGCCGGTTCCGGCGACGTCCGCCACATCGTCAGCGGAGGAGGCCGGCACGGCCGCGCGTTCCGGGCGGCAGCGGCAATCCCGGCGCTCAGGGGGACACCAGGTAAAGAGCATGTGAGGGTTCGATTGGGCCGCCACTCGATGGGGTGAATGGCGGATGCGTCATAACCCGGCTTGGCTGTAGGGCGTTAATTCCGGTGCGGGCGGGTGCCCGTGAAAGTCTCCGGAAGGCAGGAAGCCATGAGGCACACTCGCCGAAATGGTCTGGTCACACTGATGGCCACGGGTGGCGCGCTCGCACTGGCGGCGGGATATGCGCACGCCGACTCCGACGCGGCCGGCGCCACGGTCGACTCGCCGGGGGTGGTCTCCGGCAACACCGTGCAACTGCCGGTGGACGTCCCGGTCAACGTCTGCGGGAACACCGTCAATGTGGTCGGGTTGCTCAACCCCGCCTTCGGCAACAAGTGCGAGAACAAGGGCGGTGGCCACCAGCACAAGGACCGCCCGGGTACCCCGCACGGACAGCACGGCGGCCAGGGGAGCAAGCACGGAAGCAACGGCGGCGGCAAGAGCGGCAGTGAAGGCGGCGGTGCTTCGGCGGACGGCGCCGCGGTGAAGTCGCCCGGCGTGATCTCCGGCAACGGCGTCCAGCTGCCCATCGACCTGCCGGTCAACGTCAGCGGCAACTCCGTCAGCCTCGTCGGCATCCTCAACCCCGCCTTCGGCAACGCGTCCAGCAACGGCGGCAGCAAGCCGCCCGCCACGCCGCAGAAGCCGTCGAAGCCGTCGAAGCCGGCCGAGCCCGTCGCGCCGCCCGAGCACGACGAGCCCGCCGCCCCGGCCCCGTTGCCCGCACCGGCCGACCAGGCACCCGCGCCGCTGCCGCAGACCAGCTCGACGTCCCTGGCGGAGACCGGCGCCGGCCTGATCGGCGTCGGAGTGCCCGCCGCCCTGGGCCTCATGCTCGGCGGTGGCCTCCTCTACCGCCGCTCCCGTCCCACGGCCGACCGCACCTGAGCGAGCCGGCCGAAGGTCACCCCCGCCAGGCGGTCAGCACCGACTCGATGACCGGTGCCACGCGGCTACGCGCCTGGCGGCGGGGGACACCGCGCATCAACAGGGCGTCGTACTCGGTGTCGAGGTGCCGCACCGACGCCCGTACCGCCGCGGTGACCGCGCCCTCGTCCAGCGCCCGCCCCGCCGCCGTACGGCCCACCCGGCCGCTCCCGCGCTCCCCGGCGTGCCCCGCGATCTCCGCGGCACGCTCCGGGGGGCAGCCGGGGAACAGGCGCAGGATCTCGGCGGCCAGCGCAGCCCTGAACCACACGTCCTCGGCCGCCCGGCGCACCGCGTCCCGCGCCCGGCGGCGGGCCCGCGCCTCGGCGTCGGCCAGGCACGCCGCCTCGGCCCGCGCGAGGGCGGCCTCCTCCACGAGGATGCCCTGGCGTTCGTACCGGGTGCGGCGCCGGTTGTGGCGTACGACCACCGCCCACAGACCGCTCGCCTCCCGGGCCCGGCGGGTGAGTGCCGCGTCACCGCGGGGCAGGTAGACCAGGTGCCCGAGGTCCGCGCAGTCCAGGCAGAGCGGCGCGTTGAACTCCAGGACCATCCGGGGGAGCGGTCCGCCGCGGCACTCCGCGCAGTGGCGGCGCCCCCGCGGCTCGACCACCACGAGCGGGGCCGACACCGCCGGGCCCGCCATGTCAGCGCACGCTCGGTGCCGCGGCCGCGGCCGGCGCCCCGTCGGCTTCCTCCGAGCAGCGGCCGCGTTCCGCCCCGCCCTTCGCCTCGTCCTTCGCCTCCCGCGTGCGGTGCGTCACCTCGAACGCCTGCCGGTACTCGACGACCGCGTCCGCGAACGCGCCGTACGCCGCGATCCGTTCCCGGCGCAGCTGTTCGGCGAGCGCCGGGGCGGCGGTGCGCTCTGTCACCCGGCTGTGGAAGAAGTGCGTGACGACCGCGCCGAACGGCGTGCCGATCACGGTCATGAACGCCGTCTCCATCGCTCCGTACCCCTAAATCGTTCGATCCGAGTACACCGGTGCTGATTGAATTCCCGCGTGGCAACGACAAGACTCAATCAGATCATCGCAGTAGAGAAGGGCGTCAAGGCCAAGGCGCAGCAGGACCTGGCCGCGGCGCACCACGGGCTGCAGAAGCCCGCGCTGCTCGCGGGCATTTCCCGTACGTACCAGCCGAAGGACGAGGAGGGGGAGCAGCTGCCGCCCGAGTCCACCCTCGTGCAGGTCAAGGCCGAGGACGTGCTGCGGGACACGGCGAAGACGCTGACGAGGCTGTTCGATGTCACCGCCACCAAGGACTGGGCGAACTGCACCGCGCGCGCGGACATCACCGTCGACGGGCGCGTGCTGGTGACTCAGGCTCCCGTCGCGTATCTCCTCTTCCTGGAGAAGCAGTTGGCGGACATAGCCGCCTTCGTTCGCAAGCTGCCGGTGCTCGACGCGGCCGAGTCGTGGAGCCAGGACCCGTCGACCGACGCGTGGAAGACCGAACCGGTACGGACGGTGCGGACGAAGAAGGTGCCGCGCAACCATGTGAAGGCGGAGGCGACCGACAAGCACCCGGCCCAGGTCGAGGTGTACTACGAGGACATCCCGGTCGGGTACTGGACCACCGTCAAGTTCTCCGGCGCGCTGCCCGCGCGGCGCGTCAACGAGCTGCTGGAGCGGGTGGACAAGCTCCAGCAGGCGGTGAAGTTCGCCCGGGAGGAGGCGAACAGCGCGGAGGTCACCGACCAGCGCGTCGGCGACGCCGTGTTCGGCTACCTGTTCGGGTAGCCTGCACGCGTGCACCACACAGCACCACAGACTCCCCGGCCGTACGCACCGTAGGGCCGGGGTGCGCGAGGAGCGCAAAGCTGAAGCTGAAGCTTGTCGTGATGGAGCGGTTCCGGTAAGGCGCCGCCCTGAGACTCAGACTCTTGCTCCAGACTCAGCATTCGCCGCTCATCGCCGGAACGACCGGGCCTGGGCCCCGGTGCGTCGAAATGCCGGTTCGACTCCGGCCCGCGCAGCTCGATGCGCGGTCGTCCAAAGGCAGGACGCGGCGACATGATGACTGACCCGGGTTCAACCGCGCCGGCGTGTGATGTGAGCGGTATCCGCAGGGCTCGGGGGCCGGCTACGCCCCCGGGCCCACTCCCGTTTCCGGCCCCTGCTGTCTTTCGGGCCGCCTCCCTTTCGGGCCGCCTCGGCGTTCCGGGTCGGCTCGGCGTTCCGGGCCGCTCAGGTCACTGGCGGTATCCGCTCAGGAAGCGGCCGATCCGGCTGATCGCCGCGTCGAGATCGTCGGCGTGGGGGAGGGTGAGGATACGGAAGTGGTCCGGGCGCGGCCAGTTGAAGCCGGTGCCCTGGACGACCTGGATCTTCTCGCGCAGCAACAGGTCGAGGACGAACTTCTCGTCGTCGTGGATGCGGTGCACCTTCGGATCGAGGCGCGGGAACGCGTACAGCGCGCCCTTGGGTTTGACGCATGAGACGCCGGGGATGTCGTTGAGCTTCTCCCACGCCTTGTCACGCTGCTCGTGGAGGCGTCCGCCGGGGGCGGTCAGTTCGTGGATGGACTGGCGGCCGCCGAGGGCGGCCTGGATGGCGTACTGGGCGGGGGCGTTGGCGCACAGACGCATGGAGGCGAGCATGGTGAGCCCCTCCAGGTAGTTGCGCGCGTGCTGCTTGGGGCCGGTGACGACGAGCCAGCCGGAGCGGAAGCCGGCGACGCGGTACGTCTTCGACAGGCCGGAGAAGGTCAGGACGACCAGGTCGGGGGCGAGGGAGGCGGCGGTGTGGTGGACGGCGCCGTCGTACAGGATCTGGTCGTAGATCTCGTCGGCGAACACCATCAGGCCGTGGCGGCGGGCGAGATCGAGGATGCCCTCGACGACCTCGCGCGGGTAGACGGCGCCGGTGGGGTTGTTGGGGTTGATGATCACGACGGCCTTGGTGCGGTCGGTGATCTTGGCCGCCATGTCGTCCAGGTCCGGATACCACTCGGCCGACTCGTCGCACAGGTAGTGCACGGGCCGGCCGCCGGCGAGGGCGGTGACGGCGGTCCACAGGGGGAAGTCGGGCGCCGGGATGAGGACTTCGTCGCCGTCCTCCAGCAGGGCCTGGACCGCCATCGAGACGAGTTCGGACACGCCGTTGCCGAGGAAGACGTCGTCGACGTCGACATCGGGGAGGCCGAGGGCCTGATAGCGCTGGGCGACGGCGCGGCGGGCGGAGAGGATCCCGCGGGAGTCGGTGTAACCGTGGGCCTGCGGGAGCATCCGGATCATGTCCTGGACGATCTCCTCGGGCGCCTCGAAACCGAAGAGGGCCGGGTTGCCGGTGTTGAGGCGCAGGACGCTGTGACCGGCCTCCTCCAGCGCGTTGGCGTGCTCGATCACCGGGCCGCGGATCTCGTAACAGACCTCGCTGAGTTTGCTCGACTGCCGGAACTCCATGCGCGACGACCTCCCAGAAGTGGTGTTGCTTGGTTTTACCAAGTTCGAGCTTGGAAAGTCCAACAACTTGTCTAGACTGCGTCGCATGCCACGACGCCGACGTTACGACCAGTACTGCGCCGCCGCCCGTGCCCTCGATGCCGTCGGTGACCGCTGGACGCTCCTGATCGTCCGCGAACTGCTCGCGGGGCCGCGCCGCTACACCGACCTTCACGCCGATCTGCCCGGCGTCAGCACGGACATGCTGGCCTCGCGGCTCAAGGACATGGAGCGGGACGACCTGGTGACCCGCCGCCGCCTCCCGCCGCCCGCCTCCGCGTACGTGTACGAACTCACCGGGCACGGCCGCGACCTGCTGCCCGTGCTCCGCGCCCTGGCGGCCTGGGGCGCCGGGGCGCTCGACGAGCCCCGCCCCACCGACGCGGTGCGGGCGCACTGGTTCGCCATCCCGTTGCTGGATGCCCTGGAAAGGGTGGCTGTGCGGCCCGGCGTGGTGGAAGTCCGGCTCGACGAGGGGACGTTCCACGTGCGGGTGGGTTCTGCCGATGGTGAGGCGGCCTACGCCGACGGTCCCGCGGACGAGGGTCCGGACGCGCGCCTGAGGATGGACGCCGCGACGTGCGTGGCCGTCGCGCGCGGGGACATGTCGGTCGGTGAAGGTGTGAAGTCGGGGCGTATCGAAGTCGAGGGGGAAGGGGACCTGGCGATCGCGCTCAGAGGGAACACGAGGTCGGTCTGACCCGTCGCGAACCGCCGCAGCGCGCGAAGCAGTGGAGCCCGCGGGCTCAGAGGGCGAGCGCCGTCCCGTGAGCGCCGAAGCCGCAGATGACCAGACCGTCCCGGAAGGTCAGTGCCTCGTAGACCCTTCCGCCGATCTGATCGCGGTAGTCGATGACCAGCGAGTCGACGCCCACCCTTACGTCCCCGACCTCGAAGCGCAGGTCGGGGATGCGGCGCAGCCCCTCTGTCCAGTGCTCCCGCAGCGCCTTCTTGCCGCGTACGGTGCCGGACGGATCGCCGTGGAAACGGCTGACCATCGGGGAGGAGAAAGTCACGTCGTCGTGGTAGTGGGCGAGGATGCGGTCGATGTCGTGGGCGTTCCAGTCGTCCGCCCACTGCGCCGCGAACTTCCGCGCGAAATCGAGTCCATGGGCCGGATATCAGATGCGTCGCGCAATGGGCGCAGAGTGACTTCGGCCTGGAGCAGCGCCGCCGCAAGCCGCTCCCGGGCGGCCGTCTGCGCCGCGATCCGGGCGTCCAGCACCGCGAGACGCTCCCGGGCGATCTCCAGGCCCCGCCCGGAGGGCGGCGAGCCCGCGACGTCACCGTCCAGGCAGGCCCTGAACGCCGCCACGTCCTCCAGCGTCAGTCCGGCGTCCAGGAGATGGCGGATGTTGCGTACGCGGACGGCGGCACCCTCGTCGTACTCCCGGTAGCCGTTGGGTGCGCGGGCCGATGTGATCAGACCCTGTTGTTCGTAGTGGCGGAGGGCGCGGGCCGTGGTGCCCGTCGCCCGTGCCAGTTCCCCGATGCGCACCGTGCTCCCCTCCGGTCAGGGAGTCATTGGTATCACGCGCTTCCGAACTCGTGCGCGGCTCACGCCACCACGGCGCCGCCGTCCACGGGCAGTACGGTGCCCGTGACGAACGAGGCGCCCGGCGAAGCGAGTTGGGTGATGGCCCAGGCGACCTCCTCGGGGCATCCGATCCGGCCGAGCGGGGTGTGCGCCCGCTGCCACGCACGCACGCCGGCCACCTCCTGTGGAGACAGCCCGGAGTGCTCGCCCATCGGGGTCTCGACGGCGCCGGGCGCCACGGCGACCACGCGGACCCGGCGCGGGGCGAGTTCGACGGCCCAGCTGCGGGTGAGGAGTTCGAGGGCGGTCTTCGTCGCCGCGTACATGGCATTGCCCGGCCAGGCGCGCTGACCGACCGAGGTGGTGACGTTCACGATCACACCGCTCGCCGCTTCCAGAGCGGGCAGCGCGGCCTGGGTGAGGAGGACGGGCGCCACGAGATTGGTGTCCAGCTGGGGCGCCATGGAGGCGCGGGTGTGGGAGCCGAGGCGGCCACTGCCCACGACGGCCGCGTTGTTCACGAGGACGTCGAGGCTGCCGTGGGCGTCCAGCGCGGCGCTGACGATGCGGTCGGCCGCCCCGGCCTCGGTGATGTCGGCGACGAGCGGCCGGATGGTGCCCGGGTGGCCCTGTGCCGTCTCGGCGAGGGGCTCCGGGCGGCGGCCGACGGCGAGGACGTGCGCACCCTCCGCGGCGAACGCCTTGGCGGTGGCCCGGCCGATACCGGTACCGGCGCCGGTGACGATGACGACCCTGGGGTTCTTCTCGTGGTTCATGGGCCGATCCTCGAACCATGACGCCAATGTCAAGGTCAAGCCGGTCGTCGACTGGGGCAGCATGAGGGCGTGAGGTTCGAACCGATCACCTGGGAACGCCTGGCCGAGGCCCTTGCCGCGCACGTGGACGGGCTGAGCCCGACCGACGGTGGGCCGTGGCTGAAGGTCGCCGTCGACGGGGCGCCCGCCGCCCGGCCGGGAAACCCCGCCGCGCAGCTGGCGGAGGCGCTGCGGTTGCGCGGGCGGGCGGTGATGGCCGTGGGAACGGAGGGATTCCTGCGGCCGGCGTCGCTGCGGTACGAGTACGGCAAGGAGGACCCCGACGCGTACTACAGCGGCTGGTTCGACACCGGTGCGCTGTGGCGGGAGGTGTTCGGGCCACTGGAACCGGGCGGCAGCGGACGGGTCCTGCCCGACTTGTGGGACCCCGCCGCGGACCGGGCGACCCGGAGCCCGTACCGGACGCTGGCCCCGGGCGGGGTACTGGTGCTGCACGGGCCGTTCCTGATCGGCCACTGGTTCCCCTTCGACCTGACGGTCCACCTGCGCCTGTCACCCGGCGCGCTGGCCCGCCGCACCGAGCAGCCGTGGACGCTGCCGGCCTTCGAACGGTACGAGGCCGAGGTCGGCCCTGCGGAAACGGCCGACGTCGTCGTCCGCGCCGACGACCCCCGCCACCCGGCCTGGACGGGCCTGCCCTAGGGCCTCTCGTTCGGATCTTGCTGGGCTCGTGATGCCTGGACACCGCACCTCGCGGCGTTGTCGTCGGTCGCCCATGCTCCGCAGTGGCTCCTCCCCCTGCCTTCGGCGGGGGGACCCCCACCTCCGCCTTGCGATGCACGGCACCGGACGCCACTCCCTGATCCAGCCTGATCCAAACGAAAGACCCTAGCCGCCGCCCTCCCGGTTCCGTGCCCGGTGCTCATCCGTGACCCCGCCGGACAGGCGCCTTGGCCCGGTCCGTCGTTCCCCGCCCGGGCCGTCACGTGTCCTCGTCCGGTCCGTCGCTCCCCGCCCCGCCCGGCAGGCGCCTTCGTCCGGTCCGTCGCTCCCCGCCCCGCCCGGCAGGCGCCTTGGCCCGGTCCGTCGCTCTCCGCCCGGTCCGTCGCCCTCCTCCCCGCCCGTCACCCCGCGCCCGGGCGGCCGCCCAGTACCGTGACCGCCGTGGCGCCGGCCTGGCAGCCGGCCTCCGCGGCCGCGGTCGGATCCGCACCGGACAGGAGGGCTGCCAGGAAAGCGCCGGTGAACGCGTCGCCCGCGCCCGTCGAGTCGACCGCCCGGGCCGCCGGGGCGTCGACCCGGGAGACGACCCGCCCCGCCACGGCGATCACCGCGCCCGCCGCGCCCAGGGTCACCACGACGAGCGGGAAACGGCGGCTCAGCGCGGCCGCCGCGTCCGCGGGGTCGGCCAGGCCCGTCAGCAGCGAGGCCTCGTCGGCGTTGGGCAGGAGCAGGTCCGCGCCGTCCACCGCGGCCAGGAACGGGTCCACGCCGAGCTCCGAGACGAAACCGGCCGACGCGGGGTCCACGCTCACCGGCACACGCCGTTCCCGCGCTGTCGCCAGGGCCAGCCGCGCCGTCTCGCGGCTGGTCCCGGCAAAAAAGAGATACCCGGACAGGTGCAGACGGGACACCCCGTCCAGCAGAGTTGGCGACCAGTCGCCAGCCCCGAGCCGGAGGGCCGCGCCGCTGTCCGTGAGGAACGTCCGCTCGGCGGCCGCGTCCACCAGCGCGACCACCGTCGCGGTCGGCGCCCCCGGGTCCCGTACCAGCCATGGCCGTACCCCCGCGTGCCGCAACCGCTCCTCGTGCCAGGCCGCCCAGTCGGTGCCCACCCGGGCCAGGATCCGCACGTCCGCGCAGCCCGAACGCGCCGCCCAGCACGCCACGTTCGCGCCCGCCCCGCCCGGCAGCGTCCGGATCTCCGCGGCCGTGTCGGTAGCCGGGGCGAGTGGCGTAAGGTGCCGGGCGACCACGTCGGTGACCACGTCCCCGACCACGAGCAGCGCGCCGCTCACAGCGCGGCCGCGATACGCGCCGCCAGCCGCACATTGCCGCGCACCGCCGCCAGGTTGGCCTCCAGGGACGCCCCGTCGGTGTGCCGCATCAGGTGGTCCAGCAGGAACGGCGTCACGGCCTGTCCGGTGATTCCCCGCTCCCGGCACTCCTCCAGCGCCCGCGCGAGCACCCGGTCGTGGAGCTCCGGATCCAGCTGCTCCTCCTCCGGCACCGGATTGGCGACGATCAGCGCCGCCTCCGGGCCGCCCAGTGCGTCCTGCGCCCGTATCACCGCCGCCACCTCCTCCGGCGACCGCACGGTCCAGTCGACCGGCTCGCCGGAGGAGGCCAGGTAGAAGCCGGGGAAGTGTTCCGTCCCGTACCCGAGGATCCCCACGCCCAGCGTCTCCAGCCGCTGGAGCGTCGCGGGCACGTCCAGGATGGACTTGACCCCCGCACACACCACGGCGATCCGGGTCTGCGCCAGCAGCCGCAGGTCCGCCGACTCGTCCTGGGTCTGCGCCCATTCGCGGTGTACGCCGCCGAGCCCGCCGGTCGCGAAGACGCGGATACCCGCCCGTGCCGCCAGGAACGCCGTCGCCGACACCGTCGTCGCACCGCTCGCCCCCGCCGCCAGGGCGGGCGCCAGGTCGCGATGGCCCAGCTTGCGTACATCGGGGTCGGCCGCGACCCTCTCCAGCTGCTCCTTGTCCAACCCCACGCGCGCCACGCCGTCCAGGACCGCGACGGTGGCCGGAACGGCCCCAGCGGCCCGTACGAGAGCCTCCAACTCCTCCGCCACGGCCAGGTTCCGGGGGCGGGGCAGGCCGTGCGCGATGATCGTCGACTCCAGGGCGACGACGGGCAGACGCGCGGCCATCGCCTCCCGTACCTCTTCCGACAACGTCACTGTGGTCTCCGGCATGTCCCATCCCTGGCGCGGCGGCGCCCCGCGCAAACGTCCGGACGGGCGGCAGATGGGCTCGCCCGCACGGCCACCGCCTCACGGTCAGCGGCCCGAGACCCGTGACGGCCGGGGCGCGTACCGCGCGAGCGCCGAGACCCGGAACCGCGGCGGACGACGGATTTCGTCGCGGCGGCCGCTTTCACGGGGCGGAGCGGCACGCGCCGGACCGCACCGGGCTCCTCCGGCCCATGCTGGTCGCGAGGCGCCCGGAGGTCCCCGCTACAGTCACCGGCCATGACGACCCTTGACCGACCTTCGTTTGCCGTGCACATACCCGATGCCGAGCTGGAGCCCGAGCCGCTGGACCCGCAGCAGATCGTCTCCGGCGACCCGGTGGTGACCGGCAAGGTGCTGTGGGAGTCGGCGGACGGCACGCAGGTGCGCGGCATCTGGCAGATCACGCCCGGCGTGGTGACCGACACCGAGGCCGACGAACTGTTCGTGGTCGTCAGCGGGCGCGCCACCGTCGAGATCGAGGGCGGCGACACCCTGGAACTCGGCCCGGGCGACGCGTGCGTGCTGCGTGAAGGCGACCGTACGACGTGGACGGTGCACGAAACGCTGCGCAAGGCGTACCACATCTGCCTCTGACGCCCCGGGGGCCCGGCGCCGGCCCCGCGTCACCCGGTCGTGTCAGCCACGCTTCCGCCGTATCGCCAGGGCGGCCAGGGGGATCAGCAGCAGTGCGCCCACCGCGTTCAGCCAGCCGTATCCCGCCTGGGCGACGACCAGGCCGGCGCCCGCCCCGCCGACGCCCGCCGCCGTGTTCATGGTCAGGTCCGACAGACCCTGCACGGCGGCGCGGGCGGCCTGCGGCACGGAGTCGGTCAGCAGCGCGGAGCCGGAGACCAGTCCTGCGGACCAGCCGAGCCCGAGCACGAACAGCCCCGCGGCGGTCTGCCCATGGCTCGCCCCGGCCGTTCCGGCGAGGAGCGCGGCGAGGGCCAGTAGCCCCACGGCCAGACCGATCACGGACAGCCGGCCGAGCCGGTCCGACAGCCAGCCCATCACGGGCGAGAACGCGTACATGCCCGCGATGTGACCGCTGATGACGAGGCCGATCAGCGTGATGTCCGCCCCGTGGTGGCTGAGCGCCACCGGGGTCATCGACATGATCGAGACCATCGCGGTGTGCGAGACCGCCACGGTGACCAGCGCCAACCGCGCCCGCGGCGACTCCCGCACCGCCCGCACCCCGGCCCGCACCGACCGGCCCTCGGGTCCCGCGGCTTCCTCCGTACCGTCCGCCAGGGCCCGCGCGGTCAGCAGCGGATCGGGCCGCAGCAGGACCGCGACCACCGCCGCCGACACCAGGAACACCCCGGCCGCCCAGAGGAACGGACCGGCTGCCGCCGGTATCCCGAGCCCCGACACACTCCGCCCGGCGGGCGCGGCGATGTTGGGTCCGAGCACCGCCCCGATGGTCGTCGCCCACACCACGGTGGAGATGGCCCGACCGCGCCGCTCAGGCTCCGCCAGGTCCGCCGCGGCGAAACGCGCCTGGAGGTTGGCCGACGACCCGGCACCGAACCCCGCCATACCGGCCAGCAGCAGCGGGAAGCTTCCGACGACCGCGGCCAGCACGACCACACCCGCCCCGACCGCCCCGATCACATACGCCAGGACCAGGCCGGGCCGCCGCCCGCGTGCGGTCATCAGCGCGGCCAGTGGCATGGACAGCACTGCCGTCCCCGCGACGGTGGCGGTCGGGGCCAGCCCGGACAGCGCCTCCGTGCCGCTCACCTCCTGCGCCAGTACGGAGGCGAGGGCGATCCCGGTCGCCACCCCCAGCCCTCCCAGGATCTGGCTGGCGATGAGGACGGCCGAGATCCGCCGCTGGAGGGCGGGCAGATCGGCGGCCACGACGGACGCCACGCTCGCGGCTGCGCCACCGGCACCGGAAGAGGGCGTCCCCGTCGATCCGGGGGTCTCCGGCATGTGAGGGTCTGTAGTCACCGAAGCAGTGTGCCACCCCTTACAGGATCGGAACAGTGGTCGGAACGGTGTCAGAACAACGGCTGCGGCAGCACCCCCTCCAATGCCAACAGCCGGCGCTTGGTCTCCAGCCCTCCGCCGAACCCGCCGATTCCCCCGTCGCTCTCCACCACCCGGTGACACGGCACCACCACCGGCAACGGATTGGCGCCCATCGCCGCGCCCACCGCCTGCGCCGCTCCCGGTTGGCCGACCCGCCCGGCCAGCTCCCCGTACCCGACGACCGCTCCGTACGGCACCCCGGAGGCCAGCTCGCGCAGCACCTGCCGGTTGAACCCGGCGGTCAGCGACCAGTCCAGCCGCACTCCGAACTCCCGCAGAGCACCGCTGAAATACGCCTCCAGCGCGCGTATCGGCCCGGCCAGGCGCCCCGTCGCACACTCCACGAGCTCCGCGCCGAGCTGCCCCTCCAGCCGCTTCAGCGCCCGGCCGCGCACCGCGTCATCGGCGTGGAACACCACGCTCACCAGGCCCTCGGCCGTCGCGGCGAGCAACAGCGGGCCGATGTCGCTGCCGACGACGGCCCACTCCACGAACTGCCCGTTGCTGTCCATGCCGACCACCGTACGACCGGCCACTGACAACGCTCCGCCACGGTCCTGGAGGGCGATGTCCCCGTCGTGGCGCGGACCACGCCGTGTCAGGGCGACGACCGGCTCGCCGCGCCGGCTCATGGACGCGGAATGGCCGAATGTGGGTGGGCGGGCCGCCGCGGCCCCCGACGGAGCTCTTCCGTCGGCACATCTCCGCGCAAATATGTGTTCGGTCCTCGCTGCGCCATAGCCTCGCCCCCGTACCAGCGGGTACACATGGCACCATCGGCGCTGCGGCTCGGGCGCGAGCTTCCGGACGGCGGGGCACACAGGGCGAAGGGCGTACGGGCATGCAGGGCACAGTCGACGGTTTCAGCTATGGCTTCGTCACACCCGTGGCTGCTTTTCTCATGGCGTGCCTGGGCGGCGCCCTCGGGCTGCGCTGCACCATCAGGTCGCTGCGCAAACACGGCACCCTCAAACTCGGCTGGCTCGCCCTGGGCGCCACCTCCATCGGCTCGGGCATATGGACCATGCACTTCATCGCGATGATGGGTTTCACCGTCCAGGAGGCGCCGGTCGGCTACGACCCGACCATTACGTTCGCCAGCCTCGCCGTGGCGATCGTGATGGTCGGCGTCGGGATCTTCATCGTCGGATACCGGGGCGCCACCGCGATGGCACTGGTCACCGGCGGCACCATCACGGGTCTGGGCATCGCCACCATGCACTACCTGGGCATGGCCGGAATGCGCCTGCCGGGCCGGCTCCAGTACGACACCCTCACCGTCACCCTCTCCGTCGTGATCGCGGTCGTGGCGGCGACCTCGGCGCTGTGGGCGGCCGTCTCGATCCACGGCTTCCTGCCGAGCCTCGCCGCCAGTCTGGGCATGGGCGTCGCGGTCACCGGGATGCACTACACGGGCATGGCCGCGGTCAGCGTGCACCTGCACGGCGACGGGTCCCCGGCCGGCGGCGACACCGCGACCTCGCTCCTCGGGCCCATGCTGGTCGGTCCCGCGGTGTTCCTGCTCCTCGCCGGGGCGGTGGTGGTGTTCGACCCGCTGCTGGTGACGGGCGACCGCGCCCGGCAGCGGCCCGTGCTCCCGGCCCCTCGCCGCCCCGGCGCGCCGGCCTCGTGGCAGAGCCACTCCCACGGCGAGCGGGCCGTCCGGCCGCCGGCCCGCCGGCCGCGCCGCCGGGAGCGCACCGGCGACCGCTGACGGTCGCCGGCACCGCCCGGCGAAAGCTCGTACCCCGCTCGCCCCCCGAGTGTCAGTGCCGGGTCGTACGGTGGTTTCATGCGGCCCGTTTCCAAGATCGAACGCTCGGTGGCGCCCTTCGAGGTCGTCAGCCCCTACCAGCCCAGCGGCGACCAGCCGACGGCCATCGCCGAACTCGCCCGGCGCATCCGCGCAGGCGAGAAGGACGTGGTCCTGCTCGGTGCGACCGGCACCGGCAAGTCGGCGACGACCGCCTGGATGATCGAGCAGCTCCAGCGCCCCACTCTTGTGATGGCGCCGAACAAGACGCTGGCCGCCCAGCTGGCCAACGAGTTCCGCGAGCTCCTGCCGAACAACGCGGTCGAGTACTTCGTCTCGTACTACGACTACTACCAGCCCGAGGCGTACGTACCCCAGTCGGACACCTACATCGAGAAGGACTCCTCGATCAACGAGGAGGTCGAGCGGCTGCGCCATTCCGCCACCAACTCGCTCCTGACCCGCCGGGACGTCGTCGTGGTGGCCTCCGTGTCCTGCATCTACGGCCTCGGTACACCCCAGGAGTACGTCGACCGGATGGTTCCCCTCAAGGTCGGCGAGGAGATCGACCGGGACCAGCTGCTGCGCCGTTTCGTCGACATCCAGTACACCCGCAACGACCTGGCGTTCACCCGCGGCACCTTCCGCGTGCGCGGCGACACCATCGAGATCTTCCCGGTCTACGAGGAGCTGGCCGTCCGGATCGAGATGTTCGGCGACGAGATCGAGGCGCTGTCCACGCTCCACCCGCTCACGGGCGAGGTCATCAGCGACGACCGGGAGCTCTACGTCTTCCCGGCCAGCCACTACGTGGCGGGACCGGAGCGCATGGAGAAGGCGGTCAACGGCATCGAGCGGGAGCTCGAGGAGCGACTGGCCGAGCTGGAGAAGCAGGGCAAGCTGCTGGAAGCCCAGCGGCTGCGGATGCGCACCACGTACGACATCGAGATGATGCGCCAGATCGGCTCCTGCTCGGGCATCGAGAACTACTCGATGCACTTCGACGACCGGGAGCCCGGCTCCCCGCCCAACACCCTCCTCGACTACTTCCCCGAGGACTTCCTGCTCGTCATCGACGAGTCCCACGTCACCGTGCCCCAGATCGGCGCCATGTACGAGGGTGACGCCTCCCGCAAGCGGACCCTCGTCGACCACGGCTTCCGGCTGCCGTCCGCGCTCGACAACCGGCCGCTGAAGTGGGAGGAGTTCCAGGAGCGGATCGGGCAGACCGTCTACCTGTCGGCCACGCCCGGACAGTACGAGCTCTCCCGCTCCGACGGCTTCGTCGAGCAGATCATCCGCCCCACCGGCCTGGTCGACCCCGAGGTCGTCGTCAAGCCCACCGAGGGCCAGATCGACGACCTGGTCCACGAGATCCGCCTGCGCACCGAGCGGGACGAGCGGGTCCTGGTCACCACCCTGACCAAGAAGATGGCCGAGGACCTCACCGACTACTTCCTGGAGCTGGGCATCCAGGTCCGCTACCTGCACAGCGACGTCGACACCCTCCGCCGGATCGAGCTGCTGCGCGAACTGAGGGCCGGTGAGTACGACGTCCTGGTCGGCATCAACCTGCTCCGCGAGGGGCTCGACCTGCCCGAGGTCTCCCTCGTGGCCATCCTCGACGCCGACAAGCAGGGCTTCCTCCGCTCCGGCACCTCGCTGATCCAGACCATCGGCCGAGCGGCGCGCAATGTCTCCGGCCAGGTCCACATGTACGCGGACACCATCACCCCGGCCATGGCGAAGGCGATCGACGAGACCAACCGCCGGCGCGAGAAGCAGGTCGCGTACAACACGGCCAACGGCATCGACCCGCAGCCACTGCGAAAGAAGATCAACGACATCGTCGCGACCATCGCGCGCGAGGAGGTCGACACCGAGCAGCTGCTCGGCACCGGCTACCGCCAGTCCAAGGACGGCAAGGGCGCCAAGGCACCCGTTCCCTCACTCGGCTCCAAGGCGGCGCAGGGCGGCGGCAAGGCAGGTGCCAAGGCGGGCAAGGCGGGCGGAAAGGGCGCGCTGGTCAGCGACCGCCCGGCGGCCGAACTGGCCGGAATCATCGAGGAGATGACCGAGCGGATGCGAGCGGCGGCGGCCGAGCTGCAGTTCGAGGTGGCGGCACGGCTGCGCGACGAGGTCAGCGAGTTGAAGAAGGAGCTGCGGCAGATGAAGGAGGCGGGCATCGCCTGACGCCGCCACAGCCGGTGTGTTGCAACACCGCCACAAAAGCGGGCCTGGCCTGATGCCGTGTCGCCGCCCCTGCGTAGGGTGCTGGGCAACCGCACTGTCAGACGGTCGCGGGGGTATGCAATGAGAGGGGACAGCGCGTGACGGTCAATATGACCAAGGGCCAGGCCATCAACCTGCAGAAGAGCGACGGGGGGACTCTCACCGCCGTGCGGATGGGGCTCGGGTGGCAGGCGGCGCCGCGTCGCGGTCTGTTCGGCTCGCGCACCCGGGAGGTCGACCTGGACGCCTCGGCCGTGCTCTTCGCCGAGAAGCAGCCCGTGGACGTGGTCTTCTTCCGCCACCTGGTCAGCGACGACGGCTCCGTCCGCCACACCGGTGACAACCTGGTCGGTGGCGCGGGACAGGGCGGCGACGACGAGGCGATCCTCGTCGACCTGCAGAGGGTCCCGGTCCACATCGACCAGATCGTCTTCACGGTGAACTCCTTCACCGGCCAGACGTTCCAGGAGGTCCAGAACGCCTTCTGCCGCATCGTCGACGAGACGAACGGCCAGGAGCTGGCGCGCTACACCCTGGACGGCGGCGGCCAGTACACCGCGCAGATCATGGCCAAGGTCCACCGGGCCGGTTCGGGCTGGCAGATGACGGCTCTGGGCACCCCGGCCGCCGGCCGCACGTTCCAGGACCTGATGCCGTCGATCCTGCCGCACCTGTAGGCGCGCGGCACACGCACCCACCCGCAGCTCCCGGAGGCCAGGCCGCCGGGGGCTGCGGTTCACACGAGGCACCACCGAGGCACCGCAGCACCGAGGGGACACAGGCATGACGGCCGAGCTGGTCCGGGGGCAGAACCATCCCTTGCCCCACACCCGACTCGAGATCCGGGTGTCGGCCGGGGCACCGGTCGTCGCCGGTGCCACGCTGGGCGACGAGAACGGCACGGTCGCAGGCGTCGAGTGGGTCGCCCACCCCGGCTCGCCCGCCCTGCCGGGCCTCGAAGTGTCCCGGCAGGCGGCCGCCGAGCACCGGCTCGCGGTGGACCTCGACGCCCTGCCCGAGGCGGTCCACCGGGTGACGGTGCTCCTCGCCCTGCCCGGCGGTGCCGGGGGGCCGGCCCGGTTCGGCGCCATGGCCGCGCCCTTCGCGGCGGTCACCGCCCTGGACGGCACCGAGGTCGCCGGCTACACGATGACGGGGCTGGACACCGAGTCCGCCGTCGTCGCCCTGGAGCTGTACCGCCGCCAGGGCGTCTGGAAGATGCGCGCCGTAGGCCAGGGGTACGCGGGCGGGCTCGCAGCGATGCTCGCCGACCAGGGCCTCGACCGGGCCGCCGAGCTCGCGGCAACCATCGAGGAAGCGGTCGCGAAGGGGATGACCCGGTCGGTGGCCGCGCCTCCGCCCCGTACTGCCGGGAGCGACCGCGCGAGGTTCGGCACCCCGCTGACCGCCTCGGGCGCCCCCGGCGGCACGGGCCCGGGTGGCACGGCCCCCGCCGGCACGGCTGCCGACACCGGCGCGGCCACCCCCGCGGGGCCCACCCCGGGCGGGCCCATCGACTACGCCCACCCGCGGCGTAGGGCCACCGCCCCGCCGCCCCCGGGCTCCGACACCGGCCGGCCCGCGGCACCCCCCACCGCTCCGACACCGCCCACCGTCCCTGCACAGCCCACCGCCCCTGCACAGCCCGGCCAGCCCGCTCCGCCGGTCGCCGGCGACGCCAGCGGCTGGTCCATGGACGAACGCCTGTACAACCAGGTCTGGGGCATGTTCGAGGACCTGGCCCGTACCACCGCCGCGTACCGCAGCGCCGTCGACTTCGCGGAGTCCCGCATGGACCAGGAGCTCGACCGCGTCCTGTCCGACCCGCGCAGCCGTATCGGCTCCGCCGGTGAGGCCGCCCGCGCGGCGGCCCGCGCGAAGCGCGACGAGCTGACGGCCCGGGCACGTGAGGCGCTCGACCGGGACCTCGCGCAGCTCACCGCCGAGTCCGAGGTCGTCGAGCCCGCTCTTCCGGTCGCGTACGCCGGCTGGGACAACCCGGTCTGGCACGGCTATCGCGTCCCCACCGAGACCCCGATGGCCCTGCGCCTCGGCGACCTCCACCTCCCCGAGTGCCCCGAGCTGCGCATCCCGATGCTGGTGCGGCTTCCGCTGGAGCGCGGCCTGTGGGTGGACAGCGGCCGCACCGGCTCCGAGGCCGCCCTGATGGTGGACGACGCCGAGCTGCGCCGGCTGGCGATGGACACGGCGGTCCTGCACGTGACACGGATGCTCGCGGTCCACCCGGTCGGCGAGTACGCCGTCCACGTCATCGACCCGGCGGGGTCGGCGGCCGCCTCGCTCGCCCCGCTGACCGGCTCGGGAGTCCTCGCCGCACCGCCCGCGGCCGGGGCCGGGGGAGTGGCCTCGGTCCTCGCCCGCCTCACGCAGCGCGTGGAGCTGGTGCGGATGGCCGTCAGCGGCGGTGCCACCGACGCGCTACCGCCCGACCTGGACACCGCCGGCCAACTGCTGATCGTCAATGATTTCCCGCACGGCTTCGACGACCGGACCGTCACCCAGCTGCGGTATCTCGCGGACGAGGGGCCGGCGGTCGGCGTCCATCTGCTGCTGGTCGCCGACCGGGAGGACGCCGGCGCCTACGGGCCGGCCCTCGACCCGCTGTGGCGCTCGCTGCTGCGTCTGACGCCCGTCCCCGACGACCACCTCGCCGACCCATGGGTGGGCCACGCCTGGACGTATGAGCCGCCCCGGTTGCCGCCGGGCAGCGGCGTCCTTGACCAGGTCCTGTCCCAGGTGGTCGGCGCCCGTACCAACTGGCGTCGCTGACCTGCGGACTTGGTGGTTCTTTTACTTTTCCCTTTACCTTTCTTTGGTCTTTGCGGTAACGTTCTTGGTGCGGAGGGGAGTACTCCCGTGCGCGGCGTGCCCGTCAGTACGGACGGTCGGACGTAAGACCGGTCCCGGGGCGCCGGCCCGTGGCGTGACCTGGTGACGGATGCCGGGACGCCCGGGTGGAAGAGACCTCCGGCAGCGACGACGCTGATCAGTAGCCGTACGACGCCGGAGGCGCAGTGGACGTTTCGATGAGTCTGTGGGTGGCGACCATTCTTGGTCTGTCCGCCCTGATCGCGGTCGACTTCTTCATCGGGCGCAAGCCCCATGACGTGTCGATCAAGGAAGCCGGAACCTGGACGGTCGTCTGGATCGTCCTTGCCGCGCTGTTCGGCCTGGGTCTGCTGTTCTTCGGCGAGAGCCAGGCGTCCGGCGAGTTCTTCGCCGGTTACATCACCGAGAAGTCGCTGAGCGTCGACAACCTCTTCGTCTTCGTCCTCATCATGGCGAAGTTCGCGGTGCCGACCCACCTCCAGCAGCGGGTGTTGCTGATCGGGGTGCTGGTCGCCCTGGTGCTGCGCGCGATATTCATCGCCGCCGGCGCCGCGATCATCGCGAGCTTCTCGTGGGTCTTCTACATCTTCGGCGCGTTCCTGATCTACACCGCCTGGAAGCTGGTCCAGGAGGCGCGTGCCGACGAGCCGGAAGAGGAGTTCGAGGAGAACCGCCTCCTCAAGTCCATCGAGAACCGCTTCGGTGTCGCCGACAAGTACCACGGCACCAAGCTCTTCATCCGCAACAACGGCAAGCGTGTGCTGACCCCGCTGATGGTCGTCATGCTCGCCATCGGCACCACGGACGTCCTGTTCGCGCTGGACTCCATCCCCGCGATCTTCGGCCTGACGCAGGACCCGTACATCGTGTTCACCGCCAACGCCTTCGCTCTGATGGGTCTGCGGCAGCTGTACTTCCTCATCGGCGGCCTGCTGAAGAAGCTGGTCCACCTGAGCTACGGCCTGTCGGTGATCCTCGGCTTCATCGGCGTGAAGCTGGTGCTGCACGCCCTGCACGAGTCCGGCGTGCACGTACCCGAGATCTCCATCCCGGTCTCGCTCGCGGTCATCTGCGGTGTGCTGGTCATCACCACGATCACCAGCCTGATCGCCTCCAAGAAGCAGGCGGAGCGTGAGGCCGCCGAGGCGGCCTCGAAGGACAGCGTCGGCGCCTGACCACCCACCGGGCTCCGACACAGCACGGCACCGGCCGGTGCGGCTCGCATGGCGACCCGCACCGGCCGGTGCCCGTCTTTCACCAGCTGCGACCTCGGGAACCAGCGGGACCGTGATCCGGCCGGCAGCGTGCCTCACGCGGCTGCCGACTCCCTCGCCGGCTCCGCCACCTGCTTGGGCAGTGTCTCGGGCAGCAGCGCGAAGCAGCCGAGACTGAGCAGGGCGATCGCCGTCAGGTACACGGCAACGCCCCATGGCGGCCCCGAACCGCCCGCCGAGGCCGTCGCCACCATGGGGGTCAGCGCCCCGCCCAGGACGCCCGCAAGGTTGTAGCCGACGGCCGCGCCGGTGCAGCGCACCCTCGGCTCGTACAACTCCGGCAGATACGCGGCGACCACGGCGAACATCGTGATGAACGCCAGCAGCGCCCCCGTGAACCCCAGGAACATCAGCAGCGGCCGCGCCGTGTGCAGCAGGCCCACCATCGGGAACATCCACAGAGCGGCGGCCGCGCACCCGGCCAGGCACATCGGCCGCCGCCCGTAACGGTCGCCCAGCATCGCGGCGAACGGCGTGGCAACCCCCTTGATCGCCACCGCAGCCATGATGCAGACGAGCATCACCGTACGGCTCACGCCGAGCCGCTCGGTGCCGTACGCCAGCGCCCACGTGGACACCGCGTAGAAGATCGCGTACCCCACCGCCAAGGCGCCGGCCGTCAGCAGCACCAGCCGCCAGTGGCCGCGCGCCACTTCCGCCAGGGGAGAGGTCGCGCGCCTGCCGGTCTCGGCGAGCTCGCGGAACTGGGGCGTCTCCGTCAGGGACGTGCGCAGCAGCAGCCCACCGGCCGCCAGGAGCCCCGCCGCCCAGAACGGCACACGCCACCCCCACTCCCGGAACTGGGCGTCGCTCAGCGTCGCCGACAGCGCCAGCATCACCCCGTTCGCCAGCAGGAACCCGACCGAGGGGCCGATCTGCGGAAAGCTCGCCCACAGTGCGCGCCGCCGCTCGGGCGCGTGCTCCGCCGTCAGCAGCACCGCCCCTCCCCACTCCCCGCCCAGCCCCAGCCCCTGGAGGAACCGCAGCACCAGCAGCAGCACCGGAGCGGTCACGCCGAGTGTCGCGTACGACGGTACGCACCCCACCCCGACGGTCGCCGCGCCGGTGAGGATCAGGGAGGCGAACATCACCGGACGCCGCCCGTACCGGTCACCGATGTGCCCGAAGAGCGCGGAACCGAGCGGACGTGAGAGGAAGCCGACCGCAAAGGTGCCGAAAGCCGCCAGCGTTCCGGCCACCGGTGAGAAGGTCGGAAAGAACAGCGGCCCCAGGACCAGCGCGGCGGCGGTGCCGTAGACGAAGAAGTCGTAGAACTCGACGGCCGTGCCGGCGAGCGAGGCGGCGGCGAGCCGCCCCATGGAGGGGGTACGCACGGGCGTATCCGGAGTATGACTCTGGCGCATGTCGCGCCAACTACCCGTCGCGCCCCGGGGTTACGGGGCGCGGGGGAGGCGTACGGGAGTGTCTACCAGCCGCGCTCGCGCCACTCCGGGAGCTTCGGGCGCTCCTCGCCCAGCGTGGTGTCCCTGCCGTGGCCCGGGTAGACCCAGGTCTCGTCCGGCAGCACGTCGAACAGCTTGGTCTCGACGTCCAGGATCAGGCCGGCGAAGGCGTCCGGGTCCTTCCACGTGTTGCCGACACCGCCCGGGAAGAGGCAGTCGCCGGTGAAGACGTGCGGATGGCCGTGCGGGTCGTCGTAGATGAGCACGATGGAACCGGGGGTGTGCCCCACCATCCGGCGGGCGGTGAGCTCCACCCGGCCGACCCGGATGGTGTCCCCGTCGTCCACGGGGACGTCCGTCGTGACGTCGATGCCCTCGGCGTCGTACTTCCCGGCGTACGTACGGGCGCCGGTGGCCGCCACGACCTCGGCCAGCGCGTCCCAGTGGTCGCGGTGGCGGTGGGTGGTGACGACGGACGCGATGCCGTCGTCACCGATCAGCCGGAGCAGGGTCGCGGGCTCGTTCGCCGCGTCGATCAGCATCTGCTCACCGGTGGCCCGGCAGCGCAGCAGATAGGAGTTGTTGTCCATCGGACCGACCGCGACCTTGGAGATCATCAGGTCCGCCAGCTCGTGCACATCGGCGGGCCCGCCGACCTTCACCGCTCCGCTGTACGTCATGAAGCCAGCCTATAGCGGGGGCAGTACGGGAAGGGCGCCACCCGCGACCTCCAGGGCCGCGCCGTCGCGGCGGCCCGCGAGCCAGCCGAGGAGGTCCGCCGCGGGGCCGGAGACGGTCACCTGGGCGCCGTCGTCGCCGCCCGTACGCCACTCCCTGCCGGCGGCCAGCAGGCGGGTCGGAGGCACGGTGGGATGGCCGGTGAAGCGGTCCGCCAGGAAAGCGATCTCGCGCTCGGTGAACTCCTGCGGCAGGTCTTCCAGCTCGTAGCCGATGCCCAGGTCGACATGGTGCAGCTCCACCTCGACGAGGCGGCGGAAGGGCAGACGGGCGGCCCGGTCGGTCACCCCGTTGCGGAGCTCCACCGTGCGGTCCCAGTCGGCCGGCACCTCACTCTCCGCCTGGAACCGGGCGGCGCTCTCCCGTACGTCGTCGAGCTGGACGGTCAGGGGGCGGGGGGCGTCGCGCTCGATGTCGGCCTCACGCGCCTCGGCACTGAGATACATCGGTCGGCCCTGGAGAACATTCACGAGGGCGTCGGCGTTACGTGAGAGGTGGGCCAGTACATGGCCACGGGTCCAGCCCGGCAGCCGGGACGGCGCGGTGACGGCGGCGTCGTCGAGTGTGGCGGCCGCGGTGAGCAGCCGGTCGGTCGCCTCACGTACGGAGGTCAGGTCATGAGCATGGTCGATCATGCTGCTGACCCTAGCGCCGCCACACGATCGGGTGAAGGTGGCGGAGCGTGGCCGGAAATCGAATGCACGTGCTATACGCTCGGTGGAGGCATCCTTGAAGGACAGACATCCATTTGGCGGCCCCCCGTAGGCTTGAAAAGTCTGGGACGGGGGCTGTGCCCCCGCTTCTCTCAAGAAAGGTGCGGACCGGCGTGGCCGACCGTCTCATCGTCCGTGGCGCGCGCGAGCACAATCTGAAGAACGTCTCGCTCGACCTCCCGCGTGACTCCCTCATCGTCTTCACCGGGCTCTCCGGGTCGGGCAAGTCCTCCCTCGCGTTCGACACGATCTTCGCCGAGGGGCAGCGCCGGTACGTCGAGTCGCTCTCCTCCTACGCCCGGCAGTTCCTCGGCCAGATGGACAAGCCGGACGTCGACTTCATCGAGGGCCTCTCCCCGGCCGTCTCGATCGACCAGAAGTCGACCTCGCGCAACCCGCGCTCCACGGTCGGCACCATCACCGAGGTCTACGACTACCTGCGCCTGCTCTTCGCGCGCATCGGCAAGCCGCACTGCCCCGAGTGCCGCCGGCCCATCTCGCGCCAGTCGCCGCAGGCCATCGTCGACAAGGTGCTGGAACTGCCCGAGGGCAGCCGTTTCCAGGTCCTCTCGCCACTGGTGCGCGAGCGCAAGGGCGAGTTCGTCGACCTCTTCGCCGACCTCCAGACCAAGGGCTACAGCCGGGCGCGGGTGGACGGGCAGACCATTCAGCTCGCCGAGCCGCCCACGCTGAAGAAGCAGGAGAAGCACACCATCGAGGTGGTCGTCGACCGCCTCACGGTCAAGGAGAGCGCCAAGCGGCGGCTGACCGACTCCGTCGAGACCGCGCTGGGCCTGTCCGGCGGCATGGTCGTGCTCGACTTCGTCGACCTCCCCGAGGACGACCCCGAGCGCGAGCGGATGTACTCGGAGCACCTGTACTGCCCGTACGACGACCTGTCCTTCGAGGAGCTGGAGCCCCGCTCCTTCTCCTTCAACTCTCCCTTCGGCGCCTGCCCCGACTGCACCGGCATCGGCACCCGCATGGAGGTCGACCCGGAGCTGGTCGTCCCCGACGAGGAGCGGTCCCTCGACGAGGGCGCGATCCACCCCTGGTCGCACGGCCACACCAAGGAGTACTTCGGGCGGCTGATCGGCGGGCTCTCCCAGGCCCTCGGCTTCCGCACCGACATCCCCTGGGCCGGCCTTCCCGCCCGCGCCAGGAAGGCCCTGCTGTACGGGCACAAGACCCAGGTCGAGGTCCGCTACCGCAACCGTTACGGCCGGGAGCGGGCGTACACCACGCCGGCCTTCGAAGGCGCCGTCTCCTTCGTCAAGCGGCGGCACAGCGAGGCCGAGAGCGACTCCAGCCGCGAGCGTTTCGAGGGCTATATGCGCGAGGTGCCCTGCCCCACCTGTGAGGGCACGCGCCTCAAGCCGATCGTCCTCGCGGTCACGGTCATGGAGAAGTCCATCGCCGAGGTCGCCGCGATGTCGATCAGTGAGTGCGCCGACTTCCTCGGCGAGCTGAAGCTGAACGCCCGCGACAAGAAGATCGCCGAGCGGGTGCTCAAGGAGGTCAACGAACGGCTGCGGTTCCTGGTCGACGTCGGCCTGGACTACCTATCGCTCAACCGCGCGGCCGGCACGCTGTCCGGCGGCGAGGCCCAGCGCATCCGGCTCGCCACGCAGATCGGCTCCGGCCTGGTGGGTGTGCTGTACGTGCTGGACGAGCCGTCCATCGGCCTCCACCAGCGCGACAACCACCGGCTGATCGAGACCCTGGTGCGGCTGCGTGACATGGGCAACACGCTCATCGTCGTCGAGCACGACGAGGACACCATCAAGGTGGCCGACTGGGTCGTCGACATCGGCCCCGGCGCGGGCGAGCACGGCGGCAAGGTCGTGCACTCCGGCCCCTTGAAGCAGCTGCTGGCCAACAAGGACTCCATGACCGGTCAGTACTTGGCCGGGAAGCGGTCCATCCCCACCCCGGACATCCGCCGCCCGGTGGACCCGGCGCGCCGGCTGACGGTGCACGGCGCCCGGGAGAACAACCTGCGGGACATCGACGTGTCCTTCCCGCTCGGTGTCCTCACGGCGGTCACCGGTGTGTCCGGCTCCGGTAAGTCGACGCTGGTCAACGACATCCTGTACACCCACCTGGCACGCGAGCTCAACGGCGCCAAGTCCGTGCCCGGGCGGCACACGCGCGTGGACGGCGACGACCTGGTCGACAAGGTCGTCCACGTCGACCAGTCGCCCATCGGCCGCACGCCGCGCTCCAACCCGGCGACGTACACCGGTGTCTTCGACCACGTCCGCAAGCTGTTCGCCGAGACGATGGAGGCGAAGGTCCGGGGGTACCTGCCGGGCCGGTTCTCCTTCAACGTCAAGGGCGGCCGCTGCGAGAACTGCGCCGGTGACGGCACCATCAAGATCGAGATGAACTTCCTGCCGGACGTGTACGTCCCGTGCGAGGTCTGCCACGGGGCGCGCTACAACCGGGAGACCCTGGACGTCCACTACAAGGGCAAGTCCATCGCCGAGGTGCTGGACATGCCGATCGAGGAGGCCCTGGACTTCTTCGAGGCCGTCCCGACGATCGCACGCCACCTGCGCACCCTCACCGAGGTCGGCCTCGGGTACGTCCGGCTCGGCCAGCCCGCGCCGACGCTCTCCGGCGGCGAGGCGCAGCGCGTGAAGCTGGCGTCCGAGCTCCAGAAGCGGTCCACGGGCCGCACGGTGTACGTCCTGGACGAGCCGACCACCGGTCTGCACTTCGAGGACATCTCGAAGCTGATCAAGGTCCTGTCCAACCTGGTCGACAAGGGCAACTCGGTGATCGTCATCGAGCACAACCTGGACGTCATCAAGACGGCCGACTGGGTCGTGGACATGGGCCCCGAGGGCGGCAGCGGCGGTGGCCTGGTCGTCGCCGAGGGCACGCCCGAGGAGGTCGCGGCCGTCCCGGCCAGCCACACCGGCAAGTTCCTCAGGGACATCCTCGGCGCGGACCGCATCAGTGACGCAGCCCCGGCGGTACCGGCGGCGCGGAAGCGGACGACCGCCAAGAAGACGGTCGCGGCGGCGGACGGCGCGGCCCGCAAGACGGCCACGGCGAAGACGGCGAAGGCGAAGAAGCAGACGGCCCGGGCCGCCAAGTCCTGACCGGTCGCGGCCGGCGGGCCGGGACCCGCACGACGGGCAGGCCCGCCGTGCCGGGGCCCGTCGGCGGCCCGGCCGTCTTCGGCACGGCACCGCCCCGGGTTCACGTTCGGGGCGGTGCCGTTCGTCCGCCCGGTCCGTCGGGTCAGCCCGGTCAGCCGGGTCCATCGGTCGCACCAGCGCGGTCGGCCGGCTGCCCGGGGGAGTGACCGGCGGCCTGGGCCCGGGGTGTCAGGCGGGCCGCGAGGGCGGGGATGGTGTCGGCGAACCAGAGGTGAGTGCCGCGGTTTGCTTCACGGACGAAGTCCCGTAGCGGCGTGCTGCCCGCGACATGGTGGGAGACGTCCCCGATGACCGCCAGCCGGAGCCGGTAGTCCCCGAACTTCTGCACGACCTCGCCCGCCAGACCCGTGCGGAGCGAGAAGAAGTCCGGACCGAGCCGCTCCACCGGCACAGCGACCAGTTCCGCGTCCCGGCCCAGCGCGTCACCGATCAGGTCGAGCGCGGCCTGCCGGCCATCCAGCGGCGGGCCGTCGGGCACGCAGACCAGCGTGGAGACACCGCGCAGCGGCACCACGGAGTCGGCCGTCACGAGCTCCGCCGCGTACGGCGGCTCCGCACCCGGACGGGAGCAGGTGATCGCCGCCGCCCGGGCCGCGAAGGACAACAGGTCCGTCCAGGCGGCGGCGTCCAGGGCGGACGGGGCACGCGAGCCCAGGCCGTGCAGCAGCGCCGCGTTCACCGTGTCGCCCGCGCCGATGGTGTCGGCGACCGCCACCGGGACCGCGGGCACCGACACGGTCAGCTCGCCCGTGAACACGGTCAGCCCCTCCGCGCCCCGGGTCAGCACCACCGCCGACGGACCTTTCGCCGCCCACTCCTCCGGTGAACCGCCCAGCCAGCGGGCGTCCTCCTCGGACAGCTTCAGCAGCGACACATACGGCAGCCAGCCCGCGAACCGCTCACGGTAGGCATCCGCGTCCGGGATCAGCCCCGGCCGGACGTTCGGGTCCAGCAGCGTGAGCACCCCGCGCCCCGCTTCCCGCCGCAGCAGCGCCTCGTACGCGCTCGCGCCCGGCTCCAGCACCAGTGAGCAGGTGCCGAAGGCCACGGCCCGCACCGCCTCGGGCAGCCGCTCGGGCAGCTCGAAGAGCCGGTCGGCCGTGCCCTGCGCGTAGAAGGAGTACCCCGCCGAGCCGTCCGGCCCGACCGAGGCCACCGCCAGCGTCGTCGGCTCGGCACCTCGCTGTACGAGGCCGGTCGCGACACCCGCCGCCCGCAGCCCGTCCAGCAGCGCCTCGCCGAACGCGTCCGTGGAGACCCGGGAGCAGAAAGCGGCCTCGGCGCCGAGCCGTCCCAGCGCCACCGCCGTGTTGTACGGGCCACCGCCCCGCCGCGGCACCAGGGCCGACAGGGGCCCGGCCCCCGGCGGCGCGTCGGGAACGAGGTCGATCAGGGACTCTCCGGCGGCGACGATCACGAGCCCGAACGTAACCCATCGCCCCCGCCGCCCGACAGCCCCGCAAGCACCCCCGCCCGGTCTCCGCGGGCCGGATCCGTCCGGCGCCCCGCCGCGCCCACAGCCCCGGCCGCCCGGCCCCCGCCCCGCCCGGTCTTGGCCCCGGCGCCCGGCCGCGCCCACAGCCCCGCCCCGCCCGGTCCCCGCCCCGCCCGGTCTCCGCCCCGGCGTCCGCCCCGAACCCCCGCCTCCGCCCCGAACCCCCGCCTACGCCCCGCCCCCGGCCCCACCCCGAACCCCCGCGAAAGGCCGCCGATCTACGCCGGTATCGTCGGTTCCGTCACCGATACCCCCCAGCCCACCGTGGAGCCCCCATGCCCGGCCAGCCGACCGCCCGCCGTACCGTGCTGAAAGGCGCCGCCCTCGCCGGTGCCGCCGGGCTCGGCGCAGCCGCCTGCTCCACCGAGTCGAAGGTCGGCCACGCACAGACCCCCACCCCCACCGCCCCCGTCGACCTGGGCGCGGCGGACGCGGTACCGGTCGGCGGCGCCAAGCTCTACCGCGAGCAGCGGCTGGTGGTGAGCTGCCCCGCCAAGGGCCAGTACAAGGCGTTCAGCGCCCAGTGCACCCACGCGGGCTGCGTCTTCGACAAGGTCGAGGGCACCGAGGGCAACTGCCCCTGCCACGGCAGCCGCTTCGACGTCACCACCGGAAAGGCGCTGAAGGGCCCGGCCACCGCCGCCCTGCCGGAGGTCCCGGTCAAGGTCACCGGCGGCAAGCTGGTCGCGGGCCCCGACGCCTAGGCCCCGACGCCTAGACCCGCTCACTCCCAGTCCCAGTCCCAGTCGATCCCCAGGATTCCCGGCCGGACGCCCTGCTCCACGAAGTGAACGGAACGGTGCCGCCCGCTCAGCGTCAGGTCGCTGCGGGCACCGCGCGGAGCGCCCGCCGCCGTCTGGGCGAAGCGCCGGCACCGTACCGGCAGGGCGTCCTCGTGGAACCGCACCTGGAGGACGTACTGCCCGCCGGCGAAGCTGAAGCCGCGCACGTACTCGCCGCTCACCCCGCCCGTGCCGTCCTCGAAGCCGTACCCGAAGAGGTACGTCTCACCCGCCCTCAGCCGCGCGTCGAACAGCAGCTCCGCGACCACCACGCCGGTCTCCCCGTGCCGCCGCACCCGCCCGGTACGGCAGTTCTCGCCCGCCCGCACCACCACGCGCTCCGGGTCGCAGCCGGGGTCGCCGTGGTGGATGGCCAGGTAACGGTCGACGCCGTCCCGGTGCGCCCGGACGACCTGCTGGGAGTCCCGGCCGGCCAGCTCCCGCCCGGCTCCTATCCGTACCCGTTCCTGGTGGCCCACGGTGTGCAGCCCGCCGTCCGCAGGCGCCTCCAGCTCCGCGATCAGCTGCTCCACCGCACCCGAGACCTCCACCAGTGAGCGGTACGACCGGGCCGCCGGCCTGGTCACCGCCGTCCCCGGCCGCTCGGTCGCCGGGTTGCCGAGCAGCCGGATCAGGGACTCGCCGGGCAACTGGAGCAGCTCCTCCAGGGCCCGCACCGCCTTCAGCGACTCCGGCCGCTGCGGACGGCGGGCGCCCTGCTGCCAGTAGCAGAGGCTGGTCACCCCGACCTTGATGCCGCGGTGCGCCAGATGGTGCTGCACCCGCTGGAGCGGCAGCCCGCGCACCGCCAGGGCCGCGCGCAGCGCCAGGTGGAACGGGCCGGTGTGCAGGATCTGCGCCAGATCGGTCTCGGTGTGTGCCATGGGAGTCCTCGGTGAACGTTCACGACGGGGCGGTGCGACTCCGGGCCGGTGGCGACGGGCGGGCTGGTGGGGGCGGGGATCCGTTCACTCGTCAACCAGTGGCGTTCACAGCGCGGTGTCACCCCGCATTGAAGCGTGTTGACCTGCCCCCGACAACGATCGATGCTCCCAGCAGCGTCCGGACGCGATCCTCCCTCCCCACATCCCCAGTCGGAGGAACGCGATGCGCAACCAGAGCAACCCCCCGAGCACCACCCCAGGCAAAGCCAGAGCGCTCATCCTCGCGGTGCTCCTCGCCGCCACGACCGCCCTCCTCCCGGTGACCGCCGCCACCGCCGAGGATCAGTCCACGACGACGCTCGCCGCCAAGCGTCTGAACATCACCATGCAGGCCCAGGCCAAGAGCAACTGGTGCTGGGCCGCCGGCGGCAACACCATCGCCACCTGGTTCGGCCGCTCCTACTCCCAGAACCAGTTCTGCAACGCCGCCTTCAACCGGCAGCAGGGCAATGACTGCCCCAACTGGCAGGCCACCCTCGGCAACGTACAGAACGGGCTGCGCTGGGCCGGCGTCAGCCCGGGCTCGTACGTCGACGGCTGGCTGCGCTACTCCACCGTCCAGACCGAGATCAACGCGAACCGTCCCGTCGAGACCCGTATCCAGTGGTCGAGCGGCGGCGGACACATGCATGTGATCTACGGGTACGACGACGCCAACAGCTGGGTGTACTGGGGGGATCCATGGCCCTCCAGTGACCGCTACAACTGGGCGTCGCACGCCTGGTACGTCGACAACAACTCTTTCTCCTGGACCCACTCGCTCTACCGGATAGGGGCGTGAGCGCCATGACCCCACGCCGTCTCCTGACAGCAGTCGCCCTCACCCCCGCGCTGCTGCTCCTCCCCGCCCCCACGGCCACCGCCGCCGACACCCCGGACGCGGCGGTCACCGCACCCGCCACCGTCGATACGCTCTCCCGCTTCTTCGCCCGCGACGGCGCCGTGACACGGGCCGCCGCCCACCCCCGTATCGAGGGCTCCGCCGTCCCGGTACGCGTCCTGTCGCCGGACTTCGTGGCGGGCAGGACGGGGGCGCCGGTCGCCCGCGTCGAGTTCCATGCCGCCGGTGCGGTGTCCTCCGACGGACAGAAGGCCTCCGTGTGGACCGCCCGCCAGGGCGCGAAGGGCTGGCAGGTGGTGAACATCGCGACCGGTGACGACGAGATCCGGTACGCGAAGGAGGGCGCCCGCCGCCTGCCCGGCGGGACGGTCTTCCGGGAGCCCCAGATCGACGCCTGGTACGTCCACAAGGGCGGCAAGGTGCTCCCGCTGGACGAGGACGCGGTACGCGCGGTGGGTGCCCCCGGCACCACGCTCGCCGCCTACCAGGACAGGGTCGCGGCGGCGTACGGGGACAAGCTCCCCGGCACGGCGTACGCGCACAAGGGCGGCGCCGGCGGGTACGGAGGGCCCGCCGGACCCGCTGCCCCGGCTCCGGCCCCGGCCCCCGCCGCCGCAGCGGCCGGTGACCGTACGCCCGCGCCTGCGGCGGCCGCCGGAGCAGCGGCGCTCGGCGCCCTGGCCCTCACCGGTGTCTGGGCACTGCGCCGCCGTCGCACCTGAGGCCCCGCCCCGCCACCCCCCCCGTCGGCCGGCCACCCCGCCGGCCGGCACCGCGGAGCGCTTCCGTCCCCACCGGAGGCGCTCCGCGGCCGTTCCCCGGACACCTCGGGGACACCCGTGGTGTCAGTGGACGCCAGTAGGGTGTGAGACATGGCAGACCCCTCCAGCTACCGCCCCAAGCCGGGACAGATCCCCGACTCGCCGGGGGTCTACAAATTCCGCGACGAGCACCGCCGGGTGATCTACGTCGGGAAGGCGAAGTCCCTGCGCCAGCGGCTCGCCAGCTACTTCCAGGACCTGGCGGGCCTGCACCCGCGCACGCGCACCATGGTGACGACGGCCGCCTCCGTCGAGTGGACCGTGGTGTCGACCGAGGTCGAGGCGCTCCAGCTGGAGTACTCGTGGATCAAGGAGTTCGACCCGCGGTTCAACGTCAAGTACCGCGACGACAAGAGCTATCCGTATCTGGCCGTCACCCTCAATGAGGACTTCCCGCGCGTGCAGGTCATGCGGGGCCAGAAGAAGAAGGGCGTCCGGTACTTCGGCCCGTACAGCCACGCCTGGGCCATCCGCGACACGGTCGACCTGCTGCTGCGCGTCTTCCCCGTGCGGACCTGCTCGGCAGGCGTGTTCAAGAACGCCGAGCGCACCGGCCGGCCCTGTCTCCTCGGGTACATCGGCAAGTGCTCGGCGCCGTGCGTGGGCCGGGTCGACCCGCAGGAACACCGGGAACTGGCCGAGGAGTTCTGCGACTTCATGGCCGGACGCACCGGCACGTACATCCGCCGCCTGGAGAAGGACATGATGCTGGCGGCCGAGGACATGGAGTACGAGAAGGCCGCCCGGCTCCGAGACGACATAGAGGCCCTGAGGCGGGCCATGGAGAAGAGCGCCGTCGTCCTCGCCGACGCCACCGACGCCGACCTGATCGCCGTCGCCGAGGACGAGCTGGAGGCGGCCGTGCAGATCTTCCACGTCCGCGGCGGGCGGGTGCGCGGCCAGCGCGGCTGGGTCACCGACAAGGTCGAGGCGGTCGACACGGCGGGCCTCGTCGAGCACGCGCTCCAGCAGCTGTACGGCGAGGAGAGCGGCGACGCCGTCCCCAAGGAGGTCCTCGTGCCGGCACTCCCCGAGGACCTGGACGCGATCACGCAGTGGCTCACCGACCGCCGCGGGTCGAACGTCTCCCTGCGCATCCCGCAGCGCGGCGACAAGAAGGCCCTGATGGAGACCGTGGGCCGCAACGCCCAGCAGGCCCTCGTCCTGCACAAGACGAAGCGCGCCAGCGACCTGACCACCCGCTCGCGCGCCCTGGAGGAGATCGCCGAGGCCCTGGACCTGGACACGGCGCCCCTGCGCATCGAATGCTTCGACGTCTCCCACCTCCAGGGCGAGGACGTCGTCGCGTCCATGGTCGTCTTCGAGGACGGCCTGCCCCGCAAGAGCGAGTACCGCCGCTTCCAGATCAAGGGTCGTGTCGGAGACACGCAAATCTGGCACGGTGAGGGCCAGGACGACGTCCGCTCCATGCACGAGGTGATCACCCGCCGCTTCCGGCGGTACCTCGCGGAGAAGGAGAGGACCGGCGAGTGGACCCTGGAGGAGACCGACGGCGAGGTCCCGGCGGAGCTGCCGGAGGACGACGGCCGGCCGAAGAAGTTCGCGTACCCGCCGCAGCTCGTCGTGGTCGACGGCGGGCAGCCGCAGGTCGCCGCGGCCCAGCGCGCGCTCGACGAGCTGGGCATCGACGACGTCGCCGTCTGTGGCCTCGCCAAGCGTCTGGAGGAGGTCTGGCTGCCCGGCGACGACGACCCCGTCGTCCTGCCGCGCACCAGCGAGGGGCTGTACCTCCTCCAGCGGGTCCGTGACACGGCCCACGACTTCGCCATCCGGTACCAGCGCACCAAGCGCCACAAGCGGATACGGACCAGCCCGCTGGACGCGGTCCCGGGCCTGGGTGACGCCCGCAAGCAGGCGCTGATCAAGTACTTCGGCTCGGTGAAGCGGCTGCGGCAGGCGACAATCGAGCAGATCTGCGAGGTGCCGGGGTTCGGCCGGAAGACCGCCGAAGCCGTGGCCGTGGCCCTCGCCCAGGCGGCCCCGGCCGCCCCCGCCGTGAACACGGCCACAGGAGAGATCATGGAAGACGACGACGGGGGAACCAGAAATGACTGAGCACCACCCGACGGCTGGACCAGAGCCGACAGCGCGAGAAGACGGAGCAGCACACGTGAATACGGGCACGACGATCGAGCCCGGAGAGGCCGCCGAGGCGGCCATCCCCGAGCTGGTGATCATCTCCGGCATGTCCGGCGCCGGTCGCAGCACCGCCGCCAAATGCCTGGAGGACCTCGGCTGGTTCGTCGTGGACAACCTGCCGCCCGCGCTGATCCCCACCATGGTGGAGCTCGGCGCCCGTTCCCAGGGCAATGTGGCGCGCATCGCCGTCGTCGTCGACGTACGCGGCCGCCAGTTCTTCGAGAGCCTCCGCGAGTCGCTCGCGGTCCTCGACGCCAAGCAGGTCACCCGCCGGATCGTCTTCCTGGAGTCGTCCGACGAGGCGCTGGTCCGCCGCTTCGAGTCGGTGCGCCGCCCGCACCCGCTCCAGGGCGACGGCCGGATCGTCGACGGCATCGCCGCCGAGCGCGACCTGCTGCGTGAGCTGCGCGGTGACGCCGACCTGGTGATCGACACCTCCAGCCTCAACGTCCACGAGCTGCGCGCCAAGATGGACGCCCAGTTCGCCGGTGACGAGGAGCCGGAGCTGCGGGCCACCGTCATGTCGTTCGGCTACAAGTACGGCCTGCCCGTCGACGCCGACCTGGTCGTGGACTGCCGCTTCCTGCCCAACCCGCACTGGGTGCCGGAGCTGCGGCCGTTCACCGGCCTCAACGAGGAGGTGTCGGGCTACGTCTTCAACCAGCCGGGCGCCAAGGAGTTCCTCGACCGGTACACCGAGCTGCTCCAGCTGATCTCCACCGGTTACCGCCGCGAGGGCAAGCGGTACGTGACGATCGCCGTCGGCTGCACGGGGGGCAAGCACCGCTCCGTCGCCATGTCCGAGAAGCTCGCCGCCCGGCTCGCCTCGGAAGGGGTCGAGACCGTCGTCGTCCACCGGGACATGGGGCGCGAGTGAAGCAGTACCGTCGGCGTACGCGGTCCCTGTCCGTCCGTACGCTCCGCAGACGCGGCGCCCAGCCCAAGGTCGTCGCCCTCGGCGGCGGCATGGGCCTGTCCGCGTCCCTCGCCGCGCTGCGCCGTATCACCGGTGACCTGACCGCCGTGGTCACGGTCGCCGACGACGGCGGGTCCAGCGGCCGGCTCCGGGAGGAGCTCGGCGTGCTGCCGCCCGGGGACCTGCGCAAGGCCCTGGCGGCGCTGTGCGGCGACGACGACTGGGGCCAGACGTGGTCCCGCGTCATCCAGCACCGGTTCCAGTCCAAGGGCGACCTCCACGAGCACGCGGTCGGCAACCTGCTGATCGTCGCCCTGTGGGAGCAGCTCGGCGACCATGTCCAGGCGCTGGACCTGGTGGGCAGGCTGCTCGGCGCCCACGGCCGGGTGCTGCCCATGTCGGCCGTGCCGCTGGAGCTCCAGGCGCTGGTCAAGGGCCACGACCCCGACCGCCCGGAGGACGTGGACACCGTCCGCGGCCAGGCGACCGTGGCGCTCACGCCCGGCGAGGTGCAGTCCGTGCACCTGGTGCCGAACGACCCGCCCGCCGTGCCCGAGGCGGTCGAGGCGGTGCTCGACGCGGACTGGGTGGTGCTCGGACCCGGCTCGTGGTTCTCCTCCGTCATCCCGCACCTCCTGGTCCCCGAGCTGCTGGAAGCGCTCGTCGAGACCAAGGCGCGTCGGGTCCTGTCGCTGAACCTCGCTCCGCAGCCGGGAGAAACCGAGGGCTTCTCTCCGCAGCGTCATTTGGAGGTTTTGGGACGACACGCCCCTAAACTCGCCCTGGACGTGGTGCTGGCCGACGAGGCCGCCGTGCCCGACCGCGAGTCCCTCGCAGACGCCGCCAAGCGGCTCGGTGCCGCGGTCGAGCTGGCCCCGGTGGCGAGGAAGGACGGCTCGCCGAAGCACGACCCGGAGCTGTTGGCCGCCGCGTACGACCGTATTTTTCGGATGCATGGAAGGATCGGCCCATGGCGATGACGGCAGCGGTGAAGGACGAGATCTCCCGGCTTCCCGTCACCCGGACCTGCTGCAGAAAGGCGGAGGTCTCGTCGATCCTGCGGTTCGCCGGCGGGCTGCACCTGGTCAGCGGGCGGATCGTGATCGAGGCGGAGCTGGACACCGCGATGGCGGCGCGCCGCCTGAAACGGGACATCGCGGAGATCTTCGGGCACGGTTCCGAGCTGATCGTGATGGCACCGGGTGGGCTGCGGCGCGGCTCGCGCTTCGTGGTGCGCGTGGTGGCGGGCGGCGACCAGCTGGCCCGCCAGACCGGTCTGGTGGACGGCCGGGGCCGCCCCATCCGGGGCCTGCCGCCGCAGGTCGTCTCCGGGGCGACCTGTGACGCGGAGGCCGCCTGGCGCGGTGCCTTCCTGGCGCACGGTTCGCTGACCGAGCCGGGCCGCTCCTCCTCGCTGGAGGTCACCTGCCCGGGACCGGAGGCCGCGCTGGCGCTGGTCGGTGCCGCGCGGCGGCTCTCCATCGCCGCGAAGGCCCGCGAGGTGCGGGGCGTGGACCGCGTGGTGGTACGGGACGGGGACGCGATCGGCGCCCTGCTGACCCGGCTGGGGGCGCATGAGTCGGTGCTGGCCTGGGAGGAGCGGCGGATGCGCCGCGAGGTCCGCGCCACCGCCAACCGGCTGGCCAACTTCGACGACGCCAACCTCCGCCGCTCGGCCCGTGCCGCGGTCGCGGCCGGCGCCCGGGTGCAGCGCGCGCTGGAGATCCTCGGCGAGGAGGTCCCCGAGCACCTGGCGGCGGCCGGCCGGCTGCGCATGGAGCACAAGCAGGCCTCCCTGGAGGAGCTCGGCGCCCTCGCCGACCCGCCGCTGACCAAGGACGCGGTCGCGGGCCGTATCCGCCGCCTGCTGGCCATGGCCGACAAGCGGGCCCAGGACCTGGGCATCCCCGGTACGGAGTCCAACCTCTCGGAGGAGATGGCCGACGGCCTCGTCGGCTGACCCCTCCGCCGACGGCCTCGTCGGCCGACGACGCCCTGTGCGCGCCGCCGCCCCATCCGGAGCGGCGGCCTGCCGAGACCGCACCGGCCCGGCGCAGCTCACCGGCCACGGCCTCCGAGGCGGTATTGACATGATCATGAAGTGTCATGAGCCTGGCGCCTGTCCACTTCCGTGGCAGACAACCGCAAGGGGGGCACATGAGACGTAGAGCGAGAGCGATCCTCGCCGCGGCTTCACTGCTGGTGACCGGACTGGCGGCGGCACCCGTCGCCGGGGCGGAGCAGCAGGACAGCGGGAACACCGGAGGCGGCGACAGCCTCTCCGTGTGGCACGCGAAGGTGACCAAGGAGCAGGTCCCGCTCCTGCTCGACGCCGGTACCGACGGCCATGAGCTGAGCGAACAGGTACCCGAGAAGGGCACCGCCACCGTCGAGCTGTACCTCACCGACCGGCAGGCCGGGGAACTGCGCGACAAGGGCGTCGGCATCACCGAGCACGACCTCACCACTGCCGCCGAGAAGCGCGTCGCCGCCGCCGGCGACGGCGTCTTCCGGCCGTACGGCGGCAAGGGCGGGCTCAAGGACGAGATCCTGGCGACCGCCCGGGCCAATCCAGCCCTTACCAAGGTCATCAGCATCGGCAGGACGCTCAAGGGCCAGGACATCCTCGCCCTCAAACTCAGCAAGGGCGCCAAGAAGTACAAGGACGGCTCCAAGCCCGCCACCCTCTACCTCTCCAACCAGCACGCCCGCGAGTGGATCACGCCCGAGATGAACCGGCGGCTGCTCCACCACTACCTCGCCGGCTACGGCAAGGACCCGCGTATCACCAAGATCGTCGACACCACCGAGCTCTGGTTCGTCCTCTCGGCCAACCCCGACGGCTACGACCACACCCACGCCGCCCCCGCCAACCGTCAGTGGCGCAAGAACCTCCGCGACAACAACGGCGACGGAAAGATCGCCCCCGGCGACGGCGTCGACCTCAACCGCAACTTCTCCTACAAATGGGGCTATGACGACGAGGGCTCGTCGCCCGACCCCGCCGACGAGACCTACCGTGGCACCGGCCCGATGTCCGAACCCGAGACCAAGGCGCTCCACGCGTTCCAGAAGCGGATCGGATTCCAGTACGGCATCAACTACCACTCCGCCGCCCAGCTGATCCTGTACGGCGTCGGCTGGCAGGTCGCCACCGACACCCCCGACGACGTCGCCCTCAAGGCCCTGGCCGGCACCCCCGCCAAGCCCGCGGTCCCCGGCTACCGCCCCCAGGTGTCCTCCGAGCTCTACACCACCAACGGCGAGGCCGACGGACACGCGGCCAACGTCAACGGCATGCAGATGTTCACCCCGGAGATGTCCACCTGCGCCACCGCCTCCCGCGTCGACCCGAACGACGCCTGGGAACCGGCCGACTGCGCGTCCATCTTCACCTTCCCCGACGACGAGAAGCTGATCCAGCAGGAGTTCGCCAAGAACGTCCCGTTCGCGCTCGCCGTCGCCGAGTCCGCCGCCCGCCCGGACAACCCGGTCTCCCCGGTCGGCGCCGACGCCCCCGCCTTCGTCCCCGACACCTTCACCACCTCCTACGCGTACGACGGCGACGACCAGGAAGTGGCCGTCACCGCCCGCAAGTCGCTGCGCGACAAGGAGCTCAAGTACCGTGTCAACGGCGGCCGTACGCACGACCAGCGGCTCGAAGCCTGGGAGGGCGGTGAGACGTACGGCGGCGAGGACAACCTCTACTACGACGAGTACCGCGCCGAGGTCCAGGACGGCGAACCCGGCGACACCGTCGAGGTCTGGTTCACCGGCCGCACCCGCGACGGCAAACGCGTCTCCTCGACCCCCTTCACGTACACGATCCAGGCACGCCCGCGCGGCGACACGCTCGTCCTCGCCGAGGAGGGCGGCACCACACCGGCGAAGCACACCGCCGCGTACACCAAGGCGCTGAAGGACAACGGCCGCAGGGCCGCCGTCTGGGACGTCGCCACCCAGGGCGCCCCGCACCCGCTCGGCGTGCTCGGCCACTTCGACACCGTCGTCTGGTACACCGGCGCCGACCGGCCCTCCGGGGCCACCACCCTCGCCGTACGGGAGTACCTCAACGAGGGCGGCAAGCTGATCAACGCCGGTGAGAACTCCGGCGGACTCGTCGACATCGGCCGCGCCGACTCCAACGACTTCGCCCAGTACTACCTCGGCGCCTACCGCCGCTCGGGGATGGCCTCACCCGGCGCCTTCCAGGGCACGGGCCGCTTCGCCGGTACGGAGGTCACCCTCGGGGGCGCGCCGGGCAACCCGCTCGACAGCGCCGGCGCCTACACCGTCACCTCCGACACCCTCGACCCGAAGCGGTTCCCCCAGTTCCGCAGCGCCGCCGCGGGCGACTACCCCGGTGTACGCACCCCCTTCGAGCCGTACGAGGGCGAGACCTTCGCCGCCGCCCGGCACGTGGACAACGCCTGGATGCGGCTCGCCCGCACCGTCGACCTGACCGGGACGGACGCGGCGGCGAAACCCACGCTCCACTTCCGGCTCAGCCATGACACCGAGCCCGGGTACGACAACGTGGTCGTCGAGGCGCACACCGTGGGCCAAGACGACTGGACGACCCTGCCCGACGCCCACGGCCGCTCCTCCTCCGAGGTCCCGGCCGACTGCGCCGAGGGCTACTACCTCGCCGGGCACCCCTTCCTCGCGCACTACCTGACCCTCGGCGAGGACGGCTGCACCGCCACCGGAACCACCGGCGCCTGGCACGCCTTCACCGGCACCTCGGGCGGCTGGCAGCCCGTCTCCGTCGACCTGAGCGCCTACGCCGGCAAGCAGGTCGAGCTGTCCCTCTCGTACATCACCGACCCCGGCACCGGCGAGACGGGCGTCTTCGTCGACGACACCCGGCTCGACATCGGCGGCACCCGGCAGAGCGAGGGCTTCGAGACCTCGCTCGGAGCCTGGACCGTCCCCGGCCCGCCGGCCGGCAGTCCGGGCAACGCCACCGACTGGGCCCGGTCGCCCGCGCTGTTCCACTCCCGGGCGGCCGTCACCACCCGCGACACCGTGCTGCTCGGGTTCGGACTGGAGCACGTACCCGGTTCCGCCGAGCGCAAGCGGCTGCTCGGCACGGCGCTCGGAGCGCTGCGCCGCTGACGAGCGCACCCCTGCACCGACGAGCGCTCCACACTGACGCTCGGTAGCCGGACGAACGCCCCGGTGCACCGTACTGTCCAGTAGGACAGGGGTTGCGGTGCACCGGGCTCGCCCGGGTGCGCTTGATGTCACTCCGCCGCCTGGAGGGAGGTAGGGTCGTAAGCGGTCGGGGACATCCCTAATAGAAACTCGCCGGGCGTCGAAACCCGGCGTACCTAACGAGGAGATCGGTTCGTGACGATCCGCGTAGGCATCAACGGCTTTGGCCGCATCGGTCGTAACTACTTCCGCGCGCTGCTGGAGCAGGGTGCAGACATCGAGATCGTGGCTGTCAACGACCTGGGTGACACTGCGACCACGGCCCACCTGCTGAAGTACGACACCATCCTGGGCCGCCTCAAGGCCGAGGTGACCCACACCGCCGACACGATCACGGTCGACGGCCACACCATCAAGGTGCTCTCCGAGCGCAACCCGGCCGACATCCCGTGGGGCGAGCTGGGCGTCGACATCGTCATCGAGTCGACCGGCATCTTCACGAAGAAGGCCGACGCCGAGAAGCACATCGCCGGTGGCGCCAAGAAGGTCCTCATCTCGGCTCCGGCCACCGGCGAGGACATCACCATCGTCATGGGCGTCAACCAGGACAAGTACGACGCGGCCAACCACCACGTCATCTCCAACGCCTCCTGCACCACCAACTGCGTGGCGCCGATGGCCAAGGTCCTCGACGAGAACTTCGGCATCGTCAAGGGCATGATGACGACCGTCCACGCGTACACGAACGACCAGCGGATCCTGGACTTCCCGCACAAGGACCTCCGCCGCGCCCGCGCCGCCGCGGAGAACATCATCCCGACCTCGACGGGCGCCGCCAAGGCCACCGCCCTGGTCCTCCCGCAGCTGAAGGGCAAGCTGGACGGCATCGCCATGCGCGTCCCGGTCCCCACCGGCTCGGTCACCGACCTGGTCCTGGAGCTGGACCGCGAGGTCACCAAGGACGAGATCAACACCGCCTTCCAGAAGGCCGCCGAGGGCCAGCTGAAGGGCATCCTCGAGTACACCGAGGACCCGATCGTCTCCTCGGACATCGTCAACTGGCCGGCGTCCTGCACCTTCGACTCCCAGCTGACGATGGTCCAGGGCAAGCAGGTCAAGGTCGTCGGCTGGTACGACAACGAGTGGGGCTACTCCAACCGCCTCGTCGACCTCACCGTCTTCGTCGGCGGCCAGCTCTAAGAAACTGAGTACCAGGGCAGGCACTTCGATGTGAGCGCAGGGCTCGGGCAGCGCAACGCCGCGCTGTACGGGCCCTGTCGCTTGCGTCGATCTTCCAAGGAGTACGGAGCAACAGGGACAGATGAAGACGATCGACGAGCTTCTTCGCCAAGGGGTCGAGGGCAAGCGGGTATTCGTCCGCGCCGACCTCAACGTGCCGCAGGACGGCACCACCATCACCGACGACGGCCGCATCCGCGCCGTCCTGCCGACCGTCAAAGCGCTGACCGAAGCCGGCGCCAAGGTCGTCGTCGCCTCGCACCTCGGCCGCCCCAAGGGCGCCCCGGACCCCGCCTTCACGCTGCGGTTCGCCGCCTCCCGGCTCGGTGAGCTCCTCGGCCGGCCCGTCGCCTTCGCCGGCGACACCATCGGCTCCGAGGCCCACTCGGCCGTCGCCGGCCTGGACAACGGCCAGGTCGCCGTCCTGGAGAACCTCCGCTTCAACGCGGGCGAGACGTCCAAGGACGACGCCGAGCGCGCCGAGTTCGCCGCCCGCCTCGCCGCCCTCGCGGACGTGTACGTCGGTGACGGCTTCGGCGCCGTGCACCGGAAGCACGCCTCCGTCTACGACCTGCCGCGCCTGCTGCCGGCGTACGCCGGCTACCTGATCGCCACCGAGGTCGGCGTCCTGAAGAAGCTCACCGACGACGTCAAGCGCCCCTACGTCGTCGTGCTGGGCGGCGCCAAGGTCTCCGACAAGCTGGGCGTCATCGACCACCTGCTGGAGAAGGCCGACCGCATCCTCATCGGCGGCGGCATGGCGTACACCTTCCTCAAGGCCAAGGGCCACGAGGTCGGCATCTCGCTCCTCCAGGAGGACCAGGTCCCGGCCTGCCTGGAGTACCTGGCCAGGGCCGAGAAGAAGGGCGTGGAGTTCGTGCTCCCCGTCGACGTGCTGGTTTCGGCCGAATTCCCGGACCTGAAGACCAAGGCCCCGGCCAACCCGACCCTGGTCGCCTCGACCGCGATCCCGGCCGACCAGGAGGGTCTGGACATCGGTCCCGAGACCCGCAAGCTGTACGCATCGAAGCTCGCCGACGCGGCCACCGTCTTCTGGAACGGCCCCATGGGCGTCTTCGAGCACCCCGACTACGCCGAGGGCACCAAGGCCGTCGCCCAGGCGCTCGTCGACTCCCCGGCCTTCACGGTCGTCGGCGGTGGCGACTCCGCCGCGGCCGTCCGGATCCTGGGCTTCGACGAGGACGCATTCGGCCACATCTCGACCGGCGGCGGCGCGAGCCTCGAGTACCTCGAAGGCAAGACGCTTCCCGGCCTCGCCGCACTGGAGGACTGACCCTCAATGACCGCCCGTACCCCGCTGATGGCGGGCAACTGGAAGATGAACCTCAACCACCTCGAGGCCATCCGCCACGTCCAGAAGCTCGACTTCGCCCTGTCCGACAAGGACTACGACGCCGTGGAGGTCGCCGTCCTCGCGCCCTTCACCGACCTGCGGTCCGTCCAGACCCTGGTCGACGGTGACAAGCTGAAGATCAAGTACGGCGCCCAGGACATCTCGGCGCACGACTCCGGCGCGTACACCGGTGAGATCTCCGGCGTGATGCTGTCCAAGCTGAAGTGCACGTACGTCGCCGTCGGCCACTCCGAGCGCCGGCAGTACCACGCCGAGACGGACGAGATCTGCAACGCCAAGGTGAAGGCGGCCTTCCGCAACGGCCTGGTCCCGATCCTCTGCGTCGGCGAGGGCCTGGACGTCCGCAAGGCCGGTGACCAGGTCTCCTACACGCTCGCGCAGCTCGACGGCGGCCTGAAGGACATCCCGGCCGAGCAGGCCGAGACGATCGTGATCGCCTACGAGCCGGTGTGGGCCATCGGCACCGGCGAGGTCGCCACGCCCGAGGACGCCCAGGAGGTCTGCGGGGCGATCCGCGGGCGGCTCGCCGAGCTGTACTCCAAGGAGCTGGCCGACAAGGTCCGCATCCAGTACGGCGGCTCCGTGAAGGCCTCGAACGTGGCCGCGATCATGGCGCAGCCCGACGTCGACGGCGCCCTGGTGGGCGGCGCGGCGCTGGACGCGGACGAGTTCGTCAAGATCGTCCGGTTCCGCGACCAGTGAGTATGCGGTAGGGCGGAATCGTCGTACCCTTGCGGGGGCCGAGGCTCTTCATCGGAGCCTGGGCCCCCGTCGTCCGTAGAAGTCCGATAGTCCGTGTAATCCGAGAATTGCCAGGAAGTAGGGTCCAGCCGTGGTTATGGGGTTCTCGATCGCCCTCATCGTCTTCAGCGCGCTGCTGATGCTGCTGGTGCTGATGCACAAGGGGAAGGGCGGCGGCCTCTCCGACATGTTCGGTGGCGGCATGCAGTCGTCCGTCGGTGGCTCCTCGGTCGCCGAGCGCAACCTGGACCGCATCACCGTGGTCGTCGGTCTGCTGTGGTTCGCGTGCATTGTCGTACTTGCTCTCCTGATCAAGCTGGACAACTGACGTCTCGGTTCCGCGTCCCGGGGAGGGGTGTAACTCCAATCACTGGACGCGCGTTGGGCCTTACGTAGACTGGGGCATCTTCGAGCACCATCACGCAGGGAGTTACAACCGTGGCAAGTGGCAACGCGATCCGGGGAAGCCGGGTCGGCGCGGGGCCGATGGGGGAGGCCGAGCGGGGCGAGTCCGCGCCGCGACTCCGCATCTCCTTCTGGTGCTCGAACGGGCACGAGACGCAGCCGAGCTTCGCGAGTGACGCACAGGTCCCGGAGACCTGGGACTGCCCGCGGTGCGGGTTCCCGGCCGGCCAGGACCGGGACAACCCGCCGGACCCGCCGCGCACCGAGCCGTACAAGACGCACCTGGCGTATGTACGGGAGCGGCGCAGCGACGCGGACGGCGAGGCGATCCTGGCCGAGGCGCTGGCGAAACTCCGCGGCGAGATCTGAGCAGTCGAGGGCCCTGTAGGTGGATTCCACCGACAGGGCCCGTCTTGTTGCGCGTGGCACCGCCGGTGCCGGGTCCGCGCTTGCCGCCGCCTCGTCGGTGTCCCAGATCAATTAGGTTGGAGGGGCAGCGGGGCAAGCAGGCAGGTACGAGAAGAAGTGGGCTGATGTCCGAGATGAATGCAGAAAGCCGCACGAGGCTCAACCGGATGCCCGAGTGGACGGCCCTCGGCAAGCACCGGGAGCAGCTGGGGCAGACGCATCTGCGCGAATTGTTCGCCGCCGACCCGGCGCGCGGCACGGCATACACGCTGCGGGTCGGCGACCTGTATCTGGACTACTCCAAGCACCTGGTCACCGATGAGACGCTGCGGCTGCTGCGCGAGCTGGCCGCCGCGACCGGGGTGGCCGAGCTGCGGGACGCCATGTTCCGCGGAGAAAAGATCAACACCACGGAGAACAGGGCGGTCCTGCACACGGCGCTGCGCGCACCGCGCGAGGCCGTGATCGAGGTCGACGGCGAGAACGTGGTGCCGGGCGTGCACGCGGTGCTCGACAGGATGGCCGCCTTCTCGGAGCGGATCCGTTCCGGTGAGTGGACCGGTCACACCGGCAGGCCCATCAAGAACATCGTCAACATCGGCATCGGCGGCTCCGACCTCGGACCGGCGATGGCGTACGAGGCGCTGTGCTCCTACACCCGGCGCGACCTGACGTTCCGTTTCGTCTCCAACGTGGACGGCGCCGACCTGCACGAGGCGATCCAGGACCTGGACCCGGCCGAGACGCTCTTCATCATCGCGTCGAAGACGTTCACCACCATCGAGACCATCACCAACGCCACCTCCGCCCGCGACTGGCTCCTCACCGAGCTGAGGGCCGGTCAGGAGGCCGTCGCCAAGCACTTCGTCGCCCTGTCGACCAATGCCGGGAAGGTCGAGGACTTCGGCATCGACACGGCCAACATGTTCGAGTTCTGGGACTGGGTCGGCGGGCGGTACTCCTACGACTCCGCCATCGGCCTCTCCCTGATGATCGCCATCGGACCGGACCGGTTCCGGGAGATGCTCGACGGCTTCCACCTGGTCGACGAGCACTTCCGTACCGCCCCGCCCGAGCAGAACGCGCCGCTGCTGCTCGGGCTGCTGGGCGTCTGGTACGGGGCGTTCTTCGACGCCCAGTCCCACGCCGTCCTGCCCTACAGCCACTACCTGTCGAAGTTCACGGCGTACCTCCAGCAGCTCGACATGGAGTCCAACGGCAAGTCCGTGGACCGCGACGGCAACCCGGTCGACTGGCAGACCGGCCCCGTCGTCTGGGGCACGCCCGGTACGAACGGGCAGCACGCCTACTACCAGTTGATCCACCAGGGCACCAAGGTCATCCCGGCCGACTTCATCGGCTTCGCCAAGCCCGTCGCCGACCTGCGGCCCGGCCTGGTCGGCCAGCACGACCTGCTGATGGCCAACTTCTTCGCCCAGACCCAGGCGCTCGCCTTCGGCAAGACGCCCGACGAGGTCCGGGCCGAGGGAGTGGCGGAGGAACTGGTTCCGCACAAGACCTTCCGCGGCAACCACCCCACCACCACGATCCTCGCCGACGAGCTGACCCCGTCCGTGCTCGGCCAGCTGATCGCGCTGTACGAGCACAAGGTCTTCGTCCAGGGCGCCGTCTGGAACATCGACTCCTTCGACCAGTGGGGCGTCGAGCTCGGCAAGGTGCTGGCCAAGAAGATCGAGCCCGTACTGACCGAGGGCGAGGGCGGCGAGCAACTCGACAGCTCCACCGCCGCGCTGGCGAAGCGGTACCGGACGCTTCGGGGCCGCTGATCGGATGACGGGGGAGGACGCGGTGCGGCTGGGGCCGCCGAACAACACGCTGAACGAGCGGGTCGTCGGTTCCGGCTGTGGCTGCCCGCCGGGATCCTGGCCGTGACCGGGCTCGCCCGCACCGCGTTCTTCCCCCGCTGGTGGTTCACGGTCCACCGCTGGGAGGTCACCGACGACGCCGTCACGTTCGGGCCGGTACCTTCCGGCAGGAGTGGCGGATCGGGCACGTCGGCTGCGCCGGGCCCGGTCACGCTGACCGCGACGACGACGGCGGCCGGAGCGGGCGTGCCACGTCCACGACACGGACGAGAGCGGAGCGCGGCGCATCGCAGGGCGAGTGACGCACGGCACAGCGCCGGCGGTGTCGCCGTCCGGCAGGTGCGTTGATCATGGAGCATGACATACACCAGCCGTCGTACGGTCCTCACCGCCCTCGCCACCGCCGCCGTCAGCGGCCCGCTGCTGGGCGGAGTGACCGCTTCCCCGGCACACGCCACCGACGAGTTCGACCTCTACACCTCCAATACCGACCTCTACACCAAGCTGGCCGGCAAGGAGGGCACCGACTTCGCCCGCCGCTACAAGCGGCACGAGTACCTCGACAGCAGCCTCGGGGAGAGATACCCGTACAACCGCACCACGATCATGGCCATGCACGGCGGCGGCATCGAGACGGGGACCTCCGAACTGTGCCTCGGCATAGCCGGGTACCACCCCGCCACCCTCGCGCCGCTCCAGGACGGGTACGGGGTGCACGACTACTGGATGTTCGAGGGTCTGCGCTCCTCCAACAACCGTGAACTGCACGTCACCGCCAAGAACAACGACGACCGCGTCGCCCTGTCCATGGCCGCCGGCAGCCTCAACGTCCTGAGCCTGCACGGCTGCACGGCGGCGCAGGCGGGGACCGCCAACCCGCAGGCCGTGGTCGTCGGCGGACTCAACGAGCGGTTCAAGACCCTCCTGAAGGCGGAGTTCGGCAAGGCGGGCATCGCCTGGCGCGACGGCAACGACCCCGAGGTCCGCGACCTGGCCGGCATCAATGCGGACAACCCCTGCAACCGCACCATGCTCTCCAAGGGCGGCCAGCTGGAGCTCACCACCGAGCTGCGGGCCGCGATGTTCTCGGTCAACACCCGCGCCGGACGGGCCGGCAGCACGACGGAGGTGTACGACCGGTTCGTCCGGGCCTGCCGGGCGGCGATCGCGGCACTGGAGAAGGACGCGGACCAGGTCATCCTCTGACCCCGCTCGACGCCGAAGGCCCGGCTCACCCGCAGGGGTGAACCGGGCCTTCCACCAACGGGACTGAGCCCCGTCAGGGACTCGCCGGGGGATGCAGGGCCCGCGGGAGCCGGGCGGCCGCCGCCTGGTCCAGCAGCCACAGCGTCCGCGACCTGCCGTACGCGCCGGCGGCCGGGGCCTGTATCTCGCCCGCGCCCGACAGGGCGATCGCCGCCGCCTGTGCCTTGTCCTCGCCCGCGGCCAGGAGCCACACCTCACGCGCCGCGCGGATCGCCGGGAGCGTCAGCGAGATCCTGGTCGGCGGCGGCTTCGGCGCGCCGTGGACGCCCACCACCGTGCGCTCGGTCTCCCGTACCGCCGGAAGCTCCGGGAAGAGCGAGGCGACATGCGTGTCCGGGCCCACGCCCAGCATCAGCACGTCGAACGTCGGCACCGGACCGTGGTCGTCCGGCCCGGCGGCGGCAGCCAGTTCGTCCGCGTACGCGGCAGCGGCGGCGTCCGCGTCCGTGCCGTACGCCCCGCCCGCCACCGGCATGGTGTGCACCCGCGCCGGGTCCAGCGGGACGCTGTCGAGCAACGCCTCGCGGGCCTGGGTGTCGTTCCGGTCGGGGTCGCCCGCGGGGAGGAACCGCTCGTCGCCCCACCACAGGTCCAGGCGCGACCAGTCGATCGCGTCCCGGGCGGGGGACGTACTGAGCGCCGCCAGCAGGCCGTTGCCGTTGCGGCCACCCGTCAGGACCACCGAGGCGGAGCCCCGCGCGGCCTGGGCGTCCACGATCCGCGTGATCAGCCGGGCCGCCGCGGCCTGGGCCATCAGCTCCTTGTCGCGGTGCACGACGAGCTGCGGAGCACTCACTTGGCGGCCGCCTTCTTGGCCGGCGACTTGGCCGCGGCCTTCTTCCCGGCGGGCTTGTCCCCGGCGGACCCACCGTCGGCCGACGCGTCCTCACCGGACGTGCCCGCGGCCGGCTGCTCGCCGGACTCCCGCACACCGCCGGCGGCCGACCGCGCCGCCTCGCCCAGCCGCTCCACCCCGTACCGCAGCGCCGACGCGTACGTGTCGTCCGGGTCGAGGCGCCGCAGCTCCTCCGCGATCAGCTCGGACGTCTCACGCCGCTTGAGGGCCACCGCCCGGTTGGGCTGCCCCTCGATGCAGAGCGTGGCGAGCGAGCCGTCCGGCCGGTCCAGCACGATGGGGCCGCAACTGGTCTGCATCCGTACCGCGGTCAGACCCGGCCCCGACGACGTCGCGCGCTTCACCGGGATCTTCAGCCGGTCCGCCAGCCACATGGCCAGCAGCTCGACGCTCGGGTTGAACTCCTCGCCCTCCACCTCGGCCGACGTGACCTCGCACGCGACCTGGTCAAGGGCCGCCGCCAGCATCGAACGCCACGGCGTGATCCGGGTCCAGGACAGGTCCGTGTCACCCGGCGTGTAGGCGGCGGCGCGCGCCGCCAGCTCCCGCACCGGGTGCTCGGAGGCGTACGAGTCGGTGACACGCCGCTGCCCGAGGGCGCCCAGCGGGTCGTTGGCCGGGTCGGCCGGGCCGGCCACGGGCCACCAGACCACCACCGGGGCGTCCGGCAGCAGCAGCGGCAGGACCACGGACTGGGCGTGGTCGATGACCTCGCCGTACAGCCGCAGGACCACCGTCTCGCCGGTGGAGGCGTCCGCGCCCAGCCGCACCTCGGCGTCCAGGCGCGCGTTGGCCCGGTCGCGCGGCGAACGGGAGGGACGCTTGATGACCACCAGGGTCCGCGACGGGTGCTCGCGGGACGCGTCGTTGGCCGCCTTCAGGGCGTCGTAGGCGTTCTCCTCGTCCGTGACGATGACCAGGGTGAGCACCATGCCGATGGCCGGCGTACCGATGGCGCGCCGCCCCAGCACCAGCGCCTTGTTGATCTTGCTGGATGTGGTGTCCGTAAGGTCGGTCTTCATGGCCGGCGCCAGCTCCGTCCGTCTCGTGCGAGCATCTCGTCCGCCTCGACCGGCCCCCACGTCCCGGCCTCGTACCGGGCGGGCTTGCCGTGCCGGTCCCAGTACTGCTCGATCGGGTCCAGGATCTTCCAGGACAGCTCGACCTCCTCCGTGCGCGGGAAGAGGTTGGCGTCACCGAGCAGGACGTCGAGGATGAGCCGCTCGTACGCCTCGGGGCTGGACTCCGTGAAGGACTCGCCGTACGCGAAGTCCATGGAGACGTCCCGGACCTCCATCGACGTGCCCGGCACCTTCGAGCCGAACCGCAGGGTCACGCCCTCGTCCGGCTGGACACGGATGACCAGGGCGTTCTGGCCCAGCTCCTCCGTCGCCGTGTGGTCGAACGGGGAGTGCGGCGCGCGCTGGAAGACGACCGCGATCTCGGTGACGCGGCGGCCGAGCCGCTTGCCGGTGCGCAGGTAGAAGGGGACACCCGCCCAGCGGCGGTTGTCGATCTCCAGCTTGATCGCGGCGTAGGTGTCGGTCTTCGACTGCGGGTCGATACCGTCCTCCTCCAGGTAGCCGACGGCCTTGGCGCCGCCCTGCCACCCGGCCGCGTACTGGGCGCGCACGGTGGACCTGCCGAGGTCCTTGGGCAGCTTCACCGCGCCCAGCACCTTGGTCTTCTCGGCCGCGAGCGCGTCCGCGTCGAAGGAGGCCGGCTCCTCCATCGCGGTCAGCGCGAGCAGCTGGAGGAGGTGGTTCTGGATGACGTCACGGGCGGCGCCGATGCCGTCGTAGTACCCGGCGCGGCCGCCGATGCCGATGTCCTCGGCCATGGTGATCTGCACGTGGTCGACGTACGACCGGTTCCAGATCGGCTCGAAGAGCGTGTTGGCGAACCGCAGCGCCATGATGTTCTGGACGGTCTCCTTGCCCAGATAGTGGTCGATCCGGAAGACCTGGTCGGGCGAGAAGACCTCGTGGACGATCTCGTTGAGCTCCTTGGCGGAGGCCAGGTCGTGCCCGAACGGCTTCTCGATGACCGCGCGCCGCCAGGAGTCGTCCTTCTCCTCGGCCAGCCCGTGCTTCTTCAGCTGCTGGACGACGACGGGGAAGAACTTGGGCGGTACGGAGAGGTAGAACGCGAAGTTGCCGCCGGTGCCCTGCGCCTGGTCGAGCTCCTCCATGGTCTTCTTCAGGGTTTCGAACGCCTCGTTGTCGTCGAAGTTGCCCTGGACGAACCGCATGCCCTGGCTGAGCTGCTGCCACACCTCCTCACGGAAGGGCGTGCGGGCATGCTGCTTGACGGCCTGGTACACCTCGTCGGCGAAGTCCTCGTCCGCCCACTCGCGCCGGGCGAACCCGATCAACGAGAAACCCGGCGGGAGCAGGCCGCGGTTGGCGAGGTCGTACACGGCAGGCATCAGCTTTTTACGGGACAAATCGCCCGTGACGCCGAAGATCACCAGGCCCGACGGCCCCGCGATGCGCGGGAGCCGTCGGTCTGCGGCGTCACGGAGCGGATTCGCACCATGAACTGCGTTCAAGGTTTACGCCTCCGAAGGGGCGAGGCGCTTGAGCTCCGCCTCGGTCGACTTGAGCAGGTCGTTCCAGGACGCCTCGAACTTGTCGACGCCCTCGTCCTCCAGCAGCTGCACCACGTCGTCGTAGCTGATGCCCAGCTTCTCGAGGGCCGCCAGGTCGGCGCGCGCCTGGTCGTACGTGCCCGCGATGGTGTTGCCGGTGATCTCACCGTGGTCGGCGGTGGCCTCCAGGGTGGCCTCCGGCATGGTGTTCACCGTGCCCGGCGCGACCAGCTCGTCGACGTACAGCGTGTCCTTGTACGCCGGGTCCTTGACGCCGGTCGACGCCCACAGCGGACGCTGCTTGTTGGCCTGCGCCTTGTCCAGCGCGGCCCAGCGGTCGGACGAGAAGACCTCCTCGTACGCCTCGTACGCAAGACGGGCGTTCGCCAGCGCCGCCTTGCCGCGCAGCGACCTGGCCTCGTCGGTGCCGATGGAGTCAAGGCGCTTGTCGATCTCGGTGTCCACACGGGACACGAAGAAGGACGCCACCGAGTGGATCTTCGACAGGTCCAGGCCGCGCTCCTTGGCCTTCTCCAGACCGGCCAGGTAGGCGTCCATCACCGCGCGGTAGCGCTCCAGCGAGAAGATCAGCGTGACGTTGACGCTGATGCCGAGGCCGATGACCTCGGTGATCGCCGGCAGACCCGCTTTGGTGGCCGGGATCTTGATGAGGGTGTTCGGCCGGTCCACCAGCCACGCCAGCTGCTTCGCCTCGGCGACCGTCGCCTTGGTGTCGTGCGCCAGGCGCGGGTCCACCTCGATCGACACCCGGCCGTCCTGGCCCTGGGTAGCGTCGTAGACCGGACGCAGGATGTCGGCGGCGTCCCGCACGTCCGCCGTCGTGATCATGCGGATGGCTTCCTCGACGGTCACCTCACGGGCCGCCAGGTCCGACAGCTGGACGTCGTAGCCGTCGCCCTGCGAGATCGCCTTCTGGAAGATCGACGGGTTGGTGGTGACACCGACCACATGCTGCTGGTCGATCAGTTCGGCGAGGTTGCCGGACGTGATCCGCTTGCGCGACAGGTCGTCCAGCCAGATCGCGACGCCTTCGTCGGAGAGGCGCTTGAGTGCGTCTGTCATGAGAATTGCATCTCCTACTAGTCGTATACCGGCGTCAGCGCGCTGCGGCTTCGAGGGATTCCCGGGCGGCGGCGGCGATCGCCTCGGCAGTGAAGCCGAACTCCCGGAAGAGCACCTTGCCGTCGGCCGAAGCGCCGAAGTGCTCCAGCGAAACGATGCGACCCGCGTCACCGACGTACCGGTGCCACGTCAGACCGACGCCGGCCTCGACCGCGACGCGCGCCTTCACCGAAGGCGGCAGCACCGCATCCCGGTACCCCTGGTCCTGCTCCTCGAACCACTCGACGGACGGCATCGAAACGACCCGGGTCGGGACGCCGGCGGCCTGGAGCTGCTCACGGGCCTCGACGGCCAGGTGCACCTCGGAACCCGTACCGATCAGCACGACCTGCGGCTCGCCGCCTTCGGCGTCGAACAGCACGTAGCCACCGCGGGCGGCGTCGTCGTTCCACTCGTACGTCGGCACGCCCTGGCGGGTGAGGGCCAGACCGTGCGGGGCGCCCTTGCCGAACTCCTTGGTCCAGCGGCGGAGGATCTCGCGCCAGGCGATCGCCGTCTCGTTGGCGTCGGCCGGGCGCACGATGTTCAGGCCGGGGATGGCGCGGAGCGAGGCCAGGTGCTCGACCGGCTGGTGCGTCGGGCCGTCCTCGCCCAGACCGATGGAGTCGTGCGTCCACACGTACGTCACCGGCAGGTGCATCAGCGCGGAGAGACGGACGGCGTTGCGCATGTAGTCGGAGAACACCAGGAAGGTGCCGCCGAAGATGCGGGTGTTGCCGTGCAGCGCGATGCCGTTCATCTCCGCGGCCATGGCGTGCTCGCGGATACCGAAGTGGATGGTGCGGCCGTACGGGTTCGCCTCGGGCAGCGGGTTGCCCTCGGGGAGGAATGACGACGTCTTGTCGATCGTCGTGTTGTTCGAGCCGGCCAGGTCGGCGGAGCCGCCCCACAGCTCGGGGATGACCCCGCCCAGCGCCTGGAGCACCTTGCCGGAGGCGGCGCGGGTGGCGACGCCCTTGCCGGGCTCGAAGACCGGGAGCTTCTCCTCCCAGCCGGTGGGCAGCTCGCCCGCGGCGATGCGGTCGAACTCGGCGGCGCGCTCCGGGTTGGCGGCACGCCACTCCTGGAACTGCTTCTCCCACTTCGCGCGGGCCTCGCGGCCGCGGTCGAGGGCCTGGCGGGTGTGGCCGATGACCTCTTCCGACACCTCGAAGGACTTCTCGGGGTCGAAGCCCAGCACGCGCTTGGTGGCCGCGACCTCCTCGTCGCCGAGCGCCGAGCCGTGGGCGGCCTCGGTGTTCTGCGCGTTGGGCGCGGGCCACGCGATGATCGAGCGCATCGCGATGAACGACGGGCGAGAGGTCTCGGCCTTGGCGGCCTGGAGGGCACGGAAGAGGGCCTCGGGGTCGAGGTCGCCGTTCTCCTTGGGCTCCACGCGCTGGACGTGCCAGCCGTACGCCTCGTACCGCTTCATCGTGTCTTCGGAGACGGCGGTCTCGGTGTCGCCCTCGATCGAGATGTGGTTGTCGTCCCACAGCAGGATCAGGTTGCCCAGCTTCTGGTGCCCGGCCGTCGAGGACGCCTCCGCGGAGATGCCCTCCTGGAGGCAGCCGTCGCCGGCGATGCAGTAGACGAAGTGGTCGAACGGCGAGGTGCCGGGCGCCGCCTCGGGGTCGAACAGGCCGCGCTCGTAGCGGGCGGCCATGGCCATGCCCACGGCGTTGGCGACACCCTGGCCCAGCGGGCCGGTCGTCGTCTCGACGCCGACCGTGTGGCCGTACTCCGGGTGGCCCGGGGTCTTGGAGCCCCAGGTGCGGAAGGCCTTCAGGTCGTCCAGCTCCAGGCCGAACCCGGCCAGGTACAGCTGGATGTACAGCGTCAGGGACGAGTGGCCGGCGGACAGCACGAAACGGTCGCGCCCGGTCCAGTCGGCGTCCGCCGGGTCGTGCCGCATCACCTTCTGGAAGAGGGTGTACGCGGCCGGGGCCAGGCTCATGGCCGTACCGGGATGGCCGTTGCCGACCTTCTGTACGGCATCGGCGGCCAGGATGCGGGCGGTGTCGACGGCCCGCTGGTCCAACTCGGTCCACTCGAGGTCTGTGGTGGTCGGCTTGGTGCTCACCCTGGGTCAGGGCTCCTCTCCACATGTCGAATGCCGGTGGCGTAGATCCCACCGGCCGTTGTTGAGCCTACCCCCGTGAGAACGCGCAATTTTTCGAGTCATTCCAGAGTGCCGGGATCGACCGGGATCCGCCTCCTGACTGGGCTCCAGGGCATTCAGCAAGTGAATACGGAGGCGCTCATCCGATCGCTCATCCGAGCGTGGAAACCACCCTTTGCGGTGCCCTCTCCAACACGACCGACCCCCGAGGAGGGCGAGGTATGGGCAACGTCTACAGTGGCGTGGTACGCGCGAGTCTTTACCGGGCCTTCACGCCCAGGAGGCGACTCGCTGGGATGTCTCTGTCAGGGGTGTGCGTGACGGCCGTCGAATCCCGTCCGGCGGGTGTGCTCGACAGGAGCACGGGGAAGCGGCCATTCGGGGCCCGCGTCAGGGCCTTCGTGGCGCTGACCAAGCCGCGGATCATCGAGCTTCTGCTGATCACCACGGTTCCGGTGATGTTCCTGGCCGAGCAGGGCGTGCCCGACCTGTGGCTGGTGCTCGCCACCTGCCTCGGCGGCTACCTGTCCGCCGGCGGCGCCAACGCGCTGAACATGTACATCGACCGCGACATCGACGCCCTGATGGACCGCACGTCGCAGCGGCCCCTGGTCACCGGGATGGTCTCGCCGCGCGAGGGGCTGGTCTTCGGCCTCACCCTCGCCGTCGTCTCCACCCTCTGGTTCGGGCTGCTCGTCAACTGGTTGTCCGCGTGGCTGTCCCTGGGCGCGCTCCTCTTCTACGTCGTGGTCTACACGATGATCCTCAAGCGGCGCACCGCGCAGAACATCGTGTGGGGCGGCATCGCCGGCTGCATGCCGGTGCTCATCGGCTGGTCGTCCGTGACCAATTCGATGTCCTGGGCCGCCGTCGTCCTCTTCCTCGTCATCTTCTTCTGGACGCCGCCGCACTACTGGCCGCTGTCGATGAAGGTGAAGGAGGACTACGCGCGCGTGGGTGTGCCCATGCTGCCCGTCGTGGCCTCCAACCGGGTCGTGGCCCGCCAGATCGTCCTCTACAGCTGGGTGATGGTGGCCGTCTCCCTGCTGCTGACCCCGCTCGGCTACACGGGCTGGTTCTACACGGCGGTGGCGCTGGCGACCGGTGGCTGGTGGCTGTGGGAGGCGCACGCCCTGCAGAACCGCGCCAAGGCGGGCGAGACCGGTGGCAAGCTCAAGGAAATGCGGCTGTTCCACTGGTCGATCACCTATGTGTCGCTGCTGTTCGTGGCGGTCGCGGTGGACCCGTTCCTGCGGTAGACCAGCCCCTGGCGAGTTTCATTACCGGTGGGTAGCATCCTGTCTATGGCAGACACCAAGCAGGGCGGCACCAAGCAGGCCGAGCACCGGGCGGCGAAGCTCGCCAAGCAGATCCAGGCCTTCTCCAAGGAGCACGGCGGCGCCGAGGGGCAGCTCGCCTACATCGGCCAGATGGGCACCCGCATCGTGCTCGTCGGCGAGGACGGCGGCTGGGGCGATCTCGTCGCCCCGACGCACGAGGTCGCGAAGAGCGCCGCCGAGAAGGCGGGCCTCACCCTCCACGAGTCCTTCGACGGCGACTTCGCGGCGAAGGTCCGCACCGGCCCGTACGAGTGGACCCGCATGGCCGGCATCCAGGTCGGCGGCCCGTCGAACGACTGAGGCAACACCTTGGGCGGGGCTCACCCGTTAGGACCTGTGACGGTTCAGCCATCGCAGGGAGCCCCCGTAATGATCGACACCCCGACGCTGGTGGACCAGTACTGCCACGGGGTGCTCCGCACGGAGCTGGGCCTGGGCGCCTTCGAGACCCTGCTCGGCCGGTCCGCCGGACCGCCCGCGGCCGGCACGACCTTCTTCGACACCCAGACCGGCTTCGCCGTACGGCGCTGGTGCCCGCCCCTGCTCGGCCTCGAACCGCACTGCCCGCCCGCCCACTACCTGGCCCGCCGCCGCGAGCTCGGCGTCCTGGAATCGGGCCGCCGACTGCTCCGCGCCACCGGGATCTCCACCTACCTCGTGGAGACCGGCCTGCCCGGCGACCTCACAGGGCCGGTCGAGATCGCCGCCGCGGGAGACGCCAGGGCCCATGAGATCGTCCGACTGGAACTGCTCGCCGAGCAGGTCGCCGACACGTCCGGCACCGTCGACTCCCTGCTCGCCAATCTCGCCGAGGCCGTGCACGGGGCGGCCGTCTCCGCCGTCGCGTTCACCTCCGTGGCGGCGGTACGCCACGGGCTCGCCCTCGCGCCCGCGCCGCCCGGGCCCGGTGAGGTGCGGGGCGCGGCAGGGCGCTGGCTGGCCCGCCGCAGGGTCGGCGGGGCGCTCACCGACCCCGTACTGCTGCGGCACCTGCTGTGGATCGCCGTCGCGTCCGGGCGGCCGCTCCAGCTGCACGTGGCCGAGGACGACCCCATGACGCTCGGCGAGTTCGCGGCGGCCACCGCCGGGCTGGGCACCGACCTGGTGCTCCTGCACGGCTACCCGTACCACCGGCAGGCCGCGCACCTGACGAGCGTGTTCCCGCACGTGTACGCAGACCTGGGCCCCGCGCTCGCGCGGACGGGTGCGCGGGCGGCGGCCGTCCTCGCCGAGACGCTGGAGCTCGCGCCGTTCGGCAAGCTGCTGTTCTCCAGCGGCGCGCGGGGGCTGCCCGAGCTGCACGTGGTGGGGGCGCGGGTGTTCCGCGAGGCGCTCGGGCGGGTGCTGGCCGACTGGGTCTGCGACGGCTCCTGGTCCCGCCGCGACGCCCAGCGGGTGGCCGGGATGATCGCGGCGGGGAACGCCCGGCGGGTGTACCGGCTGGGCTGAGCGGCTCGGTCAGGCGGTGGGGCTCAGCGCCTGGTCCGGCGCCTGGGCGGGAATCGCGGTGCCCGGCGCCGCGAGCGGGCGCTCACGCAGGCTCAGCGCCAGGCGCAGCACGGCGATCCACATCAGGGACGAGCCCAGCATGTGCAGGCCCACCAGGACCTCCGGCACACCGGTGAAGTACTGCACGTACCCGATCCCGCCCTGCGCCAGCAGCACCAGCAGCAGGTCACGGGCGCGGGCCCGGGTGTCGTCCGGGGCGTCCACCACGCGCAGCACGAAGAACATGGCCAGGGCCAGGGCGCACACCGCCCAGGCGAAGAGCGCGTGGACCTGTGCGACGGAGGCGTAGTCGAACGGCATGCGCGGTACGTCACTGCTGTCACCCGCGTGCTCGCCCGAGCCCGTCACCGTCGTGCCGGCCGCGACGAGCAGCCCGGCGACCACCACGAGGGTCCAGCCGAGCTTCCGCACCGGCCCCGGCACGCGCGGGCGGGCCGCCCCGTCGCCCTCACCGGTACGCAGCCAGCTGAGCGTGGTCACTGTCAGCAGCGCGTTGGCGGCGAGGAAGTGGACGGCGACCGTCCAGGGGTTGAGTTCCAGACGGACCGTGATGCCGCCGATGACGGCGTTGAGCGCCACGATCCAGAACTGCAGCCAGCCCAGGCGGCTCAGCTCCCGCCGCCACGGCTTGGCCGCGCGCGCCGCGATGATGAACCAGCCCACCGCCGCGGACACCACATACGTCAGCATCCGGTTGCCGAACTCGATCGCACCGTGGATGCCCTGCTCGGACGTGGTGAAGAGGCTGTCGTCCGTGCACTTGGGCCAGGTGTCGCAGCCGAGCCCGGAACCGGTCAGCCGGACGGCGCCGCCCGTGACGATGATCACGACCGTCATGACCACGGCGGAGAGTGCGGCGCGCCGGACCGTCTTGGGGGAGGGTGTCCAGCGCTGGGCGATGGAGGCGAGGGGGGTCAACACGGACTCCATCGTAGGTGCCTGCTTGTGCATGCGTTCACGAGGGGCCCCTCCGGGCTACTCCCAGCGGAAGAAACGCCCCGCCGCGCCCAGCCCGAGCACCGCCCACACCGCCAGGACCCCCGCCGCGCCCCACGGCATCGACGCGCCGCCCTGGAGCACGTCCCGCAGCCCCTCCGACAGGGCCGAGATCGGCAGCAGCTCCAGCACCGAGCGCGCCGCGTCCGGGAACCTCTCCAGCGGAACGATCACCCCGCCGCCCACCAGGAGCAGCAGGAACACCAGGTTCGCGGCGGCCAGCGTCGCCTCGGCCCTCAGCGTCCCGGCCATCAGCAGACCGAGCCCGGAGAACGCCGCCGTACCGAGCAGGAGGAGCAGGAGAACGGACAGCACGCCGCCCCGCGGCGACCAGCCGAGCGCCAGCGCGATCACCGTCAGCAGCGCGACCTGCAGGATCTCCGTCACCAGGACCGAGGCGGTCTTGGCGGTCATCAGCGCCCAGCGGGGCAGCGGTGACGCGCCGAGGCGCTTGAGCACCCCGTACCGCCGCTCGAAGCCGGTCGCGATGGCCTGCCCGGTGAACGCGGTCGACATCACGGCGAGCGCGAGAACGCCGGGCGCGAGGAAGTCCACGGCCTTCCCGCTGCCCGTGTCGATGATGTCGACCGTCGAGAACAGCACGAGGAGGAGGGAGGGGATGATCACGGTGAGCAGCAACTGCTCCCCGTTGCGCAGCATCATCTTCGTCTCGAACGCGGCCTGCGCGGCGATCATCCGCCCGACCGGCGCCGCGCCCGGCTCGGGGGTGTAGGTCCCGGCACTCATGAACGCAGCTCCTTGCCCGTGAGCTCCAGAAAAACGTCTTCGAGGGTGTGGCGCTCCACCGCGATGCCGTCCGGCATCACCCCGTGCTGCGCGCACCACGTGGTGACCGTGGCGAGCAGTTGCGGGTCGACCGTGCCGCTGATGCGGTACGCGCCCGGCGTCAGCTCGGCGGCCGCGGTGCCGTCCGGCAGCGCCTTGAGCAGCGAGCCGAGGTCCAGGCCCGGGCGGCCGGTGAAGCGGAGGGTGTTCTCGGCGCCGCCGCGGCACAGCTCCTCGGGGCTGCCCTGGGCCACGACCCGGCCGGCGTCGATGATGGCGACGTCGTCGGCCAGCTCCTCGGCCTCGTCCATGAAGTGGGTGGTCAGGACGGTGGTGACGCCGTCGGTACGCAGTTCGCGGATCAGCTCCCAGGTGGAGCGGCGGGCCTGCGGGTCGAGGCCGGCGGTCGGCTCGTCCAGGAACACGAGCCCGGGGCGGCCGACGACGGCCATGGCGAGGGCCAGGCGCTGCTGCTGGCCGCCGGAGAGCCGCCGGTACGTCGTCCGGCCGCAGGACGCGAGCCCGAGGCGTTCGATCAGGGCGTCCACGTCGAGGGGGTGGGCGTGCAGCTTGGCCATGTGGCGGAGCATCTCGTCGGCGCGGGCGCCCGAGTAGACGCCGCCGGACTGGAGCATCACGCCGATGCGGGGGCGGAGGCGGGCGGCGTCGGCGACCGGGTCGAGGCCCAGGACGCGGACCGTGCCGGCGTCGGCGCGGCGGTAGCCCTCGCAGGTCTCGACGGTGGTGGTCTTGCCGGCCCCGTTGGGTCCCAGGACGGCGGTGACGGTGCCCGCCCGGACGTCGAGGTCGAGGCCGTCCACCGCGGTCTTGGTCCCGTACCGCTTGACCAGGCCCCGGACCTGGACGACGGACTCGTTTCGCATGGGCGGAAGTCTAGAGAGCCGGGCGGCGTGCCCCGTTCGGCGGGTGGCACCCCGAAGGGGAGGAATACGCCGTAATGAGGCGCGGCGGGGCTGCGCTCAGGGGGCCCGGCGGGACGGCGGCGGTGGCCGCGACCGGGCAAAACGGGCAGGTCAGACGGGGGTGCGGTGACTGCGCCGGGTCGCTGCCGCTGATCGTTTCCGCAGGTCAGGTTAGGTTTCCCTTAGTGATGTACGGCACCGTCCACCCCTCAGGACGTCGCTTGTCAGGCTCTGAGGAATTACGCAACAATGGCGTTGTGAAAAACGTCGGTGAGGCTCCCGCGGCTCCAGCGGAGGAACTCGCGACCGGGGAGCGCTCCACGCGCAACCGGGTCGCGCGCTCCATCCTGGATCACGGCCCGTCCACCGTGGCCGAGCTCGCGAAGCGGCTCGGCCTCACTCAGGCCGCCGTCCGCCGGCACCTGGACGCCCTGGTCGCCGACGACGTCGTCGCCCCGCGCGAACAGCGTGTCTACGGCGCTCGCACCCGTGGCCGCCCGGCCAAGGTGTTCGCCCTGACGGACTGCGGCCGGGACGCCTTCGACCAGTCGTACGACACGCTCGCCGTCGACGCCCTCCGCTGGATCGAGCGCAACGCGGGCGGGGAAGCCGCCGTCGCCGCGTTCGCCCGGGACCGGGTCGAGGCCCAGGCGGAGGCGTACCGCGAGGCGGTCGAGGCGGCGGCGCCCGAGGACCGCGCCGAGGCGCTCGCCAAGGCCCTGAGTGCGGACGGGTACGCTGCCACGGCGCGCAACGCGCCCGTCGGGCAGCAGTTGTGCCAGCACCACTGCCCGGTCGCCCATGTCGCCGAGCAGTACCCGCAGCTGTGCGAGGCTGAGACGGAGATCTTCAGCCGTCTGCTCGGGACCCATGTGCAGAGACTGGCCACCATCGCCCACGGCGACGGGGTCTGCACGACGTACATCCCGCACAGCGCCCCACAGACCACCACATCATCAGCATCCGCAAGCACGGCCGGGAGGAACCCCGCATGACCACCGAGATCAGCCACCCCGAGCTCGAGGGCCTGGGTCGGTACGAGTACGGCTGGGCCGACTCGGACGCGGCCGGTGCCGCCGCCAAGCGCGGTCTCTCCGAGGACGTCGTCCGCGACATCTCCGGGAAGAAGAACGAGCCGGAGTGGATGCTGAAGCTGCGGCTGAAGGGTCTGCGCCTCTTCGACAAGAAGCCCATGCCGAACTGGGGCTCCGACCTGTCGGGCATCGACTTCGACAACATCAAGTACTTCGTCCGCTCCACGGAGAAGCAGGCGGCCTCCTGGGAGGACCTGCCCGAGGACATCAAGAACACGTACGACAAGCTCGGCATCCCCGAGGCGGAGAAGCAGCGCCTCGTCGCCGGTGTCGCGGCCCAGTACGAGTCCGAGGTCGTCTACCACCAGATCCGTGAGGACCTGGAGGAGCAGGGCGTCATCTTCCTGGACACCGACACCGCGCTCAAGGAGCACCCGGAGCTCTTCCAGGAGTACTTCGGCACGGTCATCCCGGTGGGCGACAACAAGTTCGCGTCGCTGAACACCGCGGTGTGGTCGGGTGGCTCCTTCATCTACGTGCCGAAGGGCGTGCACGTCGAGATCCCGCTCCAGGCCTACTTCCGCATCAACACGGAGAACATGGGCCAGTTCGAGCGGACGCTGATCATCGTCGACGAGGACGCCTACGTCCACTACGTCGAGGGCTGCACCGCCCCGATCTACTCCTCGGACTCCCTCCACTCCGCGGTGGTCGAGATCATCGTGAAGAAGGGCGCCCGCTGCCGCTACACGACGATCCAGAACTGGTCGAACAACGTCTACAACCTGGTCACCAAGCGCGCCGTGGCCTACGAGGGCGCGACCATGGAGTGGGTCGACGGCAACATCGGCTCCAAGGTGACGATGAAGTACCCGGCCGTCTACCTGATGGGCGAGCACGCCAAGGGCGAGACCCTGTCCATCGCCTTCGCGGGCGAGGGCCAGCACCAGGACGCCGGCGCCAAGATGGTCCACATGGCGCCCAACACCTCCTCCAACATCGTCTCCAAGTCGGTGGCGCGAGGCGGCGGCCGCACCTCCTACCGCGGTCTCATCGAGATCGGCGAGGGCGCCCCGGGCTCCAAGTCCAACGTGCTGTGCGACGCGCTGCTCGTCGACACGATCTCCCGCTCCGACACGTACCCCTACGTGGACGTCCGCGAGGACGACGTGTCCATGGGCCACGAGGCGACCGTCTCCAAGGTCTCCGAGGACCAGCTCTTCTACCTGATGAGCCGCGGCCTGTCGGAGGACGAGGCCATGGCGATGATCGTGCGCGGCTTCGTCGAGCCGATCGCCAAGGAGCTGCCCATGGAGTACGCGCTCGAGCTCAACCGGCTGATCGAGCTGCAGATGGAAGGCGCGGTGGGCTAAAGCCCGCCCGGCCGTATCGATCACGTCCCCGGGCTCACCCGGTGTGAGTCCAGTGAGCCGCCCGCGGGGCGACCGGCCCAGGCCGGCCCCGCCGCGCGGGCAGCGAACGCACCGAACGCAGAAAGCGAGCAGACCGACAGCCATGGCTGAGGCTCAGAACAACCCGGCGGGGACCATCCCCGTGGGCTCCACCACCGCCGGCTCCATCGCGGTGGCCGCCGAGTCCACCGTCGCGACCCGCATGAGCGCGCCCCCGTCCTTCGACGTCGCGGACTTCCCCGTCCCGCACGGCCGTGAGGAGGAGTGGCGGTTCACGCCGCTGGAGCGGCTCCGCGGGCTGCACGACGGCACCGCGATCGCCACCGGCGACGGCGTGCGCGTCGAGGTGGAGGCGCCCGAGGGCGTCACCGTCGAGACCGTCGGCCGTGACGACGAGCGGCTCGGCAAGGCCGGCACGCCGGTGGACCGGATCGCCGCCCAGGCGTACTCCGCCTTCGAGAAGGCCTCGGTCGTCACCGTGCCCAAGGAGACCGTGCTCACCGAGCCGGTCCGGATCTCCGTGCACGGCGAGGGCGGCACCGCCTTCGGCCACCAGGTGATCGAGCTCGGCGCGTTCGCCGAGGCCGTCGTGGTCATCGACCACACCGGTGACGCGGTGCTCGCCGCCAACGTCGAGTACGTCCTCGGTGACGGCGCCAAGCTCACCGTCGTCTCCATCCAGGACTGGGACGAGAAGGCCGTCCACGTCGCCCAGCACAACGCGCTGGTCGGCCGCGACGCCTCCTTCAAGTCGGTGGTGGTCACCTTCGGCGGCGACCTCGTCCGCCTGCACCCGCGCGTGAAGTACGCCGGGACCGGCGGCGAGGCCGAGCTGTTCGGTCTGTACTTCACGGAGAAGGGCCAGCACCAGGAGCACCGCCTCCTCGTCGACCACAACACCCCGCACTGCAAGTCGAACGTGGCCTACAAGGGCGCGCTCCAGGGCGAGAACGCCCACGCCGTGTGGATCGGTGACGTGCTCATCCAGGCCGCGGCCGAGGGCACCGACACGTACGAGATGAACCGCAACCTGGTTCTGACCGACGGCGCCCGCGTCGACTCCGTACCGAACCTGGAGATCGAGACCGGCGAGATCGCCGGCGCCGGTCACGCCTCCGCCACCGGCCGCTTCGACGACGAGCAGCTCTTCTACCTGATGGCCCGCGGTATCCCGGAGACCGAGGCCCGCCGCCTCGTCGTCCGCGGCTTCTTCGCCGAGCTGGTCCAGCAGATCGGTCTGCCGGACGTCGAGGAGCGCCTGATCGCCAAGATCGAGGCGGAGCTGGAGGCGTCCCTCTGATGCCCTTCGTCCGAGCCTGTGGGCTGAGCGAGCTGGAGGAGGACACCCCGAAGCGGGTGGAACTCGACGGCACGCCCATCTCCGTCGTCCAGACCGAGGGCGAGGTGTTCGCGATCCACGACATCTGCTCGCACGCGAACGTCTCGCTGTCGGAGGGCGAGGTCGAGGACTGCCAGATCGAGTGCTGGCTGCACGGGTCCGCCTTCGACCTCCGTACCGGCAAGCCGTCCGGTCTTCCCGCGACGCGCCCCGTCCCCGTATACCCCGTAAAGATCGAAGGGGACGATGTGCTCGTCTCCGTCACCCAGGAGTCCTGAGTCACCCATGGCAACGCTTGAAATCCGCGACCTGCACGTCTCCGTCGAGGCCGACAACGCCACGAAGGAGATCCTCAAGGGCGTCGACCTGACCGTGAAGCAGGGCGAGACCCACGCCATCATGGGCCCCAACGGCTCCGGCAAGTCGACGCTCGCGTACTCGCTGGCCGGTCACCCCAAGTACACGATCACCGGCGGCACCGTCACCCTCGACGGCGAGGACGTCCTGGAGATGTCCGTCGACGAGCGCGCCCGCGCCGGCCTCTTCCTCGCCATGCAGTACCCGGTGGAGGTCCCCGGCGTCTCGGTGAGCAACTTCCTGCGCACCTCCGCCACCGCCATCCGCGGCGAGGCCCCCAAGCTGCGCACCTGGGTGAAGGAGGTCAAGGAGGCCATGGAGCGCCTCAACATGGACCCGTCCTTCGCCGAGCGCAACGTCAACGAGGGCTTCTCCGGCGGTGAGAAGAAGCGCCACGAGATCCTCCAGCTGGAGCTCCTCAAGCCGAAGGTCGCCATCCTCGACGAGACCGACTCCGGCCTGGACGTCGACGCGCTGCGCATCGTCTCCGAGGGCGTCAACCGCGTCCGCGAGACCGGCGAGGTCGGCACCCTGCTGATCACGCACTACACGCGCATCCTCCGGTACATCAAGCCGGACCACGTCCACGTCTTCTCCGCCGGCCGGATCGTCGAGTCGGGTGGCCCCGAGCTCGCCGACAAGCTGGAGAACGAGGGCTACGAGTCCTACACGAAGGGTGGCGTATCCGCGTGACGCAGCTGCCGGGCCTCCTCGACACCGAGGCGCTCCGCAAGGACTTCCCGATCCTCGACCGGGTGCTCCACGACGGCAAGAAGCTGGTGTACCTGGACAACGCGGCGACCTCGCAGACGCCGCGCCAGGTCATCGACGTGCTCAGTGAGTACTACGAGCAGCACAACGCCAATGTGCACCGCGGCGTGCATGTGCTGGCCGAGGAGGCCACGGCGCTGTACGAGGGCTCGCGTGACAAGGTCGCCGCCTTCATCAACGCGCCGAGCCGCGATGAGGTGATCTTCACCAAGAACGCCTCGGAGTCGCTGAACCTCGTCGCCAACATGCTGGGCTGGGCGGACGAGCCCTACCGGGTCGACAGCGACACCGAGGTCGTCATCACGGAGATGGAGCACCACTCCAACATCGTCCCGTGGCAGCTGCTGTCGCAGCGCACCGGCGCGAAGCTGAAGTGGTTCGGGCTGACCGACGACGGCCGCCTCGACCTGTCCAACATCGAGGAGATCATCACGGAGAAGACGAAGATCGTCTCCTTCACTCTGGTCTCCAACATCATGGGTACGGTCAACCCGGTCGACGCGATAGTCCGCCGCGCCCAGGACGTCGGCGCGCTGGTGCTGATCGACGCGTCGCAGGCCGCCCCGCACATGCCGCTGGACGTACAGGCGCTCGGCGCCGACTTCGTGGCCTTCACCGGTCACAAGATGTGCGGCCCGACCGGCATCGGCGTCCTCTGGGGCCGCCAGGAGCTGCTGGAGGACCTCCCGCCGTTCCTCGGTGGCGGCGAGATGATCGAGACCGTGTCGATGAGCTCGTCGACGTACGCCCCGGCGCCGCACAAGTTCGAGGCGGGTACGCCCCCGATCGCGCAGGCCGTCGGCCTGGGCGCGGCCGTGGACTACCTGTCCGCGATCGGCATGGAGAACATCGCGCGCCACGAGCACGCGATCACGGAGTACGCGGTCCGCCGCCTCCAGGAGGTTCCGGACCTGCGGATCATCGGCCCGGTGACGGCCGAGGACCGCGGCGCGGCGATTTCCTTCGTCCTGGGCGACATCCACCCGCACGACGTGGGCCAGGTCCTCGACGAGCAGGGCATCGCCGTCCGGGTCGGCCACCACTGCGCGCGGCCGGTCTGCCTCCGGTACGGAATTCCTGCGACCACGAGGGCGTCGTTCTATCTGTACTCCACGCCGGCCGAGGTCGACGCCTTGGTCGAGGGGCTGGAGCACGTCCGGAACTTCTTCGGCTAGGAGCGGGTGTGAAGCTGGATTCGATGTACCAGGACGTCATCCTGGACCACTACAAGCATCCGCACGGACGGGGCTTGCGGGACGGTGACGCCGAGGTGCACCACGTCAACCCGACGTGCGGGGACGAGATCACGCTGCGCGTGAAGTACGACGGGTCGCGGATCGCCGACGTGTCGTACGAGGGGCAGGGCTGCTCGATCAGCCAGGCATCCGCCTCCGTCCTGAATGAACTCCTCGTGGGCAAGGAACTCGCCGAGGCGCAGCGGATCCAGGCCACGTTCCTGGAACTGATGCAGTCCAAGGGCAGGATCGAACCCGACGACGCGATGGAGGAGGTGCTGGAGGACGCGGTGGCGTTCGCCGGTGTCTCCAAGTACCCGGCCCGGGTGAAGTGCGCCCTCCTGAGCTGGATGGCCTGGAAGGACGCCACCGCCCAAGTTCTGGGTGACGGCGCGGAGAGGAACACCGCATGACTGAGAACGACACGGCCGGGAAGCCGGCGGCGGGCGGCGAGACGGCCGAGGCGGCTCCGGCCGCGCCGGTGACCGGTGCCGAGACGGCCGGGATGAAGCCGGCGTCCGAGGAAGAGGTCCGCGAGGCGCTGTACGACGTCGTCGACCCCGAGCTGGGCATCGACGTCGTCAACCTCGGCCTCATCTACGGCATCCACATCGACGACTCCAACATCGCGACCCTCGACATGACGCTGACGTCGGCGGCCTGCCCGCTGACCGATGTGATCGAGGACCAGGCGAAGGCCGCGACGGACGGCATCGTCAACGAGCTGAAGATCAACTGGGTCTGGATGCCCCCGTGGGGTCCGGACAAGATCACGGACGACGGCCGGGAGCAGCTGCGCGCGCTCGGCTTCAACGTCTGACGCTTCGGCTTTTTCGGCTGCGACGGCCATGCCCCCAGGCACACTGGCGGGCATGGCCGTTTCTCTGTACCAAATCGCGATCGACGCCCATGACGTGAAGGCCCTGGCCCGCTTCTGGACGCGGGTCCTGGACTGGAAGGTGCTGTACGAGGACGACGAGGAGATCGTCATCGGCGCCGACGAGCACGCGATGCCGGGCATCGTCTTCCTCCTCGTACCGGAGAGGAAGACCGTCAAGAACCGGCTGCACCTCGACCTGGCGCCCGACGACCAGGAAGCCGAGGTCGAGCGGATCATCGGCCTCGGGGCGCGGCGGGCGGACGTCGGGCAGGGCGACGACGTGACATGGGTGGTCCTCGCGGACCCCGAGGGCAATGAGTTCTGCGTGCTGCGACCGAAGAAGTCGCTCACCGAGTGAGGTCCGCGGCCGGCCCATGTGTACGCTCGTACATATGGGATACGGACTGCTCGCCGCCGCGATCGCGGCAGAAGTGGCCGGTACGACGGCCATGAAGTACAGCGAGGGCTTCACCCGGCTGTGGCCCTCGCTGATCACCGTCGCGGGCTACCTGATCGCCTTCGCGCTGCTCGCTCAGACACTCAAGACCCTCTCCGTCGGCGCCGCGTACGCCATCTGGGCCGGCGTGGGCACCGCGGCCGTCGCCGCGATCGGAATGCTGTTCCTGAACGAGTCGACCAGCCTGGTCAAGGTCACCGGCATCGCCCTGGTCATCGCCGGAGTGGTCGTCCTCAACCTCGGCGGAGCCCACTGATGGCGCCGCGCGCCCCCCGCCGGTACGACCCCGACCGGCGACACCGCATCATCGACGCGGCGATCCGCGTCATCGGGCGCAGCGGCATCGCAGGGCTGAGCCACCGCACGGTGGCCGCGGAGGCGGACGTGCCGCTCGGCTCGACGACGTACCACTTCGCCTCCCTGGACGAGCTGCTCGTCGCCGCGCTGCGCCGGACCAACGAGGGCTTCGCCGCGGCCGTCCGCGAGAGCGGCGCGCTCACCGACCCCGAGGCGGACCTCGCGGCGGAGCTCGCGAGGCTGACGGGGCAGTGGCTGGGCGGCGGGCGCACCGGCGTGGAACTGGAGTACGAGCTGTACCTCGCCGCCCTCCGGCGCCCCGCGCTGCGCCCGGTGGCCGCCGAGTGGACGGACGGCGTGGTGACCGCCCTGTCGGCCAGGACGGACCCGGCCACCGCCCGCGCGCTGGTCGCCCTGCTGGACGGCATCTGCCTCCAGGTGCTGCTGACGGACACGGCGTACGACGAGGAGTACGCCGCTGAGATGCTCGGGCGGCTGCTCGTGTGAACCCCACCAGGCACTTCGGGCAACAGAGGGTGTGACCACACCCGCCAGAGACGGAGACTCAGTGATCGGCCCACCGGACGCCGGCACCGGCGACGGCCATGACGACTCGACCGTCATAGCCCACTCGCTGGACCGCCCCGAGGCCTTCGCCGAGCTGTACAACCGGTACGCCGCCGACATCCACCGGTACGCCGCCCGGCGCCTCGGTGACGCGGCCGCCGACGACATCACGGCCGACACGTTCCTCGCCGCCTTCCGCGCCCGCGCCCGCTACGACCAGGGGCGCGCCAACGCCCGCCCCTGGCTCTACGGCATCGCCGCCAACCTGATCGGCAGGCAGCGCCGTACCGAGGTCCGCGCCCTCAACGCGCTGGCCCGCACCGGGCACGACCCGGTCGCCGAGTCCTGGGTCGACCACGCCGACGACCGGGTCACCGCCCAGGCCGCCCACGGGCCGCTGGCCGGCGCGCTCGCGTCCCTCTCGGGCGGCGACCGGCACGTGCTGCTGCTGGTCGCCTGGGCGGACCTGACGTACCAGGAAGTCGCCGAGGCGCTGTCCATCCCGGTCGGCACCGTCCGCTCCCGCCTCAACCGGGCCCGCAAGAAGGTACGGGCCGCGCTCGGCGACTGTGACCCCACCCTCGTACACGACTTCGCCACGGAGGTCACCCATGGATGAGATGCGGACGCTCCAGGACTTCCGCGCGGACGCGCCCACCCCCGACCGTGCCCGCCTCGCCGCCGGCCGCCAACGCCTCCTCGACGAGGCCGGCCGCCCCCGGCGGCGCCTGAGGGGCGGCTGGTGGCTCGCGATGGCCGGCGCGGCGGCGGGCGTCGTGGTCGCGGCGGTGCTCGTGACCCACGTCGTGCCGCCGGCCGACGGGCCCCGGGTGAAGGCCGAGTACGCCACACCTCCCGAACCGCGCGACGGGCAGTGGCTCTACCGGAAGGTGCTCACCCGGCAGTCGACGCTGAACTTCCGCGACGACAACAACCCCGTGACAGAGAAGGGGCCCGGCTGGAAGCCGTACTGGACGCACGCCGACGAGACGTGGACGCAGTACGGTAGCGGGAAGATGCGAAAGGCGCTGATGGCGGGGGGCATGGACTCCGTCGAAGTCTCGTCGCGATGGGGAGCGCCGAAGGACACCCGGGCCAAGCTCGCGAAAATGCCGAACGAGCCGCTCGAACTGATGCGGGCGCTGCGCGACATCATCACGATGCCCAAGGGCGACCCGGCCGCGCTGGACATCGGCGACTACCGGCGGATCAAGTTCGCCTTCACCGACCTCGACTCCATCCCGCCGAAGGTCCGCCTGTCGCTCTTCCAAACGCTCCGAATCATCCCCGGCGTCACAGTCCGCGAGGAGCCGGCCGAAGACGCCCTGGGCAGGCCCGCGATCGCCGTGCACTGGTCGGACGACAACGAGTTCACCCAGGACACCCACCGGCGCGACGAACTGCTCCTGGACCCGGAGACCTACGAATACCGGGGTGAGCGGACGCTGCTGCTCGCGGGCGGCATGATCGACTCCAAGGTGACGACGAAGGACACCCTGATCCGGGTCAGCGCGGTGGAGAAGACCGCCGTGGTGGACAAGTCCGGCACACGCCCCTGACCCGTCCCGCGTCGCCCGCCCCGGCACGGGGGTCCGGGGCGGGCGACCGGGCCGCGGGGTGGGGCCGGGGTTCGGCGGGGCGACCGGGACGTGAGACCGGTTCGCCCGGACGGCGGGGCGCCGGTTAGGTTTCTGGCATGACTTCTGCACCTCGCACCACCGGCGCCGTCGCCGCCGGCCTCGCCACCATCGCCGGCGACGGCACCGTTCTCGACACCTGGTTCCCGGCCCCCGAGCTCGTCGCCGAGCCCGGGCCCGCGGGGACCGAGCGGCTCACCTCCGGCCAGGCCGTGAACCTGCTCGGCGAGGGCGCCGCCAAGGCCCTCGGCGTCGACGCCCGCCGGGGCGTCGAGGTCGTCGCCGTACGCACCGTCATCGCCTCGCTCGACGAGAAGCCGCTCGACGCCCACGACGCCTACCTGCGCCTGCACCTGCTCAGCCACCGGCTCGTCAAGCCGCACGGGCAGAACCTGGACGGGATCTTCGGGCTGCTCGCCAACGTCGCCTGGACCTCCCTCGGCCCCGTCGCCGTCGACGACGTCGAGAAGGTCCGGCTGAACGCCCGCGCCGAGGGCCTGCACCTCCAGGTCACCAGCATCGACAAGTTCCCGCGTATGACCGACTACGTCGCGCCCAAGGGCGTCCGCATCGCCGACGCCGACCGCGTCCGGCTCGGTGCGCACCTCGCCGCCGGGACGACCGTCATGCACGAGGGCTTCGTGAACTTCAACGCCGGCACGCTCGGCACCTCGATGGTCGAGGGCCGCATCTCCGCGGGCGTCGTCATCGGCGACGGCAGCGACATCGGCGGCGGCGCCTCCACCATGGGCACCCTCTCCGGCGGCGGCAACGTCATCATCTCGGTCGGCGAGCGCTGCCTGATCGGCGCCGAGGCGGGCGTCGGTATCGCGCTCGGCGACGAGTGCGTCGTCGAGGCCGGCCTCTACATCACCGCCGGTACGCGCATCACGATGCCCGACGGCCAGATCGTCAAGGCCCGTGAGCTGTCCGGCGCGTCCAACATCCTCTTCCGCCGCAACTCGGTCACCGGCACCGTCGAGGCCCGCCCGAACAACGCGGTGTGGGGCGGCCTCAACGACATCCTCCACAGCAACGACTGATTCGTGTGATGGTGCGTAACCTTTCCGCCGGTCGGGTGGATAAGCAGGTCGCGCAGATCACACGAATCGGCAAGGCGAGGGACGGTTCATATGAAGACCGGCAGGTTCATCGTTCCGGGCGTACTCGCGCTGGCGGCCATGTTCGCCCCGGGTGCCGCCGCCCACGCCGACGAGCCCCACAGCGGCTCGGACAACGGCCACCGGGTGTCGCTGGTGTCGATCGGCCAGATCGACGACCCCATGGAGGACGTGCTGGAGCACGTCGCCGTCCTGGGTCACAACTCGGTCGTCGGTTCCTGAACCAGTTCCTCGTACGCCGCCCGCAGCCCGTCGACCGCCTCCCGGTCGGCGGGCTGCAGCGGTTCGCGGACCGGGCCCGCGTCCAGCAGTGCCTTCACCGTCACCGTGCCCGGCAGGCCGGACGCCATCATCAGCTCCGCCAGCGCCGCGGTGCGCTGGTTGAGCCGGGCGGCCAGTGCGGTGTCGCCCTCGTCGAACGCGTCCAGCACCGCCCGCATCTGGCGGGGCGCCACGTTGGCGACCGTGCTGACGAACCCCGCGCCGCCGATCGCGTACAGCGGCAGGTTCGTCTCCTCGCAGCCCGAGTAGTACGCCAGTGACGTGCGGGCGAGGACCTTCGTCGTGCCCAGCAGGTCGTACGCGCAGTCCTTGACCGCCACGATCCTCGGGTGCCCGGCCAGCCGCAGCACCGTCTCCGGCTCGATGCGCGTGCCGGTGCGGCCGGGGATGTCGTACAGCGCCAGGGGCAGGCCGGTCGCGTCCGCCACCCGCCGGAAGTGGGCCTCGACGGCCGCCTGGGGCGGGCGGCTGTAGTACGGGGGGATCACCAGCAGGCCGTCCGCGCCCGCCCGCTCCGCCTGGCGGGCCAGCTCCACCGTGTGCGCCGTGTCCGCGGTGCCGACGCCCGCCACGAGCGGGATGCCCGGGCCCAGCGCGTCCCGCACCGCCCGCACCAGCGCGGCCTTCTCGGCGTCCGTGGTGGTCGGCGACTCGCCGGTGGTGCCGTTCAGCACCAGACCGTCGCAGCCCTGGGCCACCAGGTCGGAGGCCAGCTTCTGCGCCCGGTCCAGGTCGAGCTCCCCGGCGGCGGTGAAGGGCGTGACCATCGCGCACAGCGCGCGGCCGAAGGGGCGAGGGGGCGGGTCGACGACGGTCATGAGCGCAGTCTGGGGCGCAGGACGGTGTAGGTCTACTTAGTTCTTCTACGGGCCAGGGGTGAGCTTTGCTGAAGAATCGGCCGGTTCCGGGACCGCTCGGCGGGGTACCCGGACCTCCCCGTACGAGATGGGAGGCGATCCGCGTGGCCGGAGAACCGTCGGTCGGCGAGCTGGTCAAGCAGGCGTCGGAACAGCTCTCCGACCTGGTGAGGACCGAGATGCGCACCGCGCAGGCCGAGATGAGGGAGAAGGGAAAACGGGCGGGCAAGGGCGGCGGGATGCTGGGGGCCGCGGCGGCCGTCGGCTACGTCGGGCTCATCGGTGTGTGGGCCACCGTGGCGGCCGCGCTGGCCGTCGCGCTCGACGTCTGGCTCGCGGTGCTCATCGCGACCGCGCTGTTCCTGGCGGTCGCCGGTGTGCTCGCCCTGCTGGGCCGCACCCAGCTGAAACGTGCCGTGCCGCCCAAGCCGGAGCGGGCGATCGACGGTGTGCGCTCGGACGTCCACGAGATCAAGGAGAGGGTCCACCGATGACACGGGAGACGCCCCACAGCCCGGGACCTGACGAACTCCGCCTCCAGGCGGCACGCAAACGGCAGGAACTGGGCGAGACCATCGACCAGCTGATGGCCAAGACGGATGTGAAGGCGCGCGCCGCCCTCCTGGTGCACGACAAGACCCCGGAACCGGTACGCGAACATCCGCGCCGGCTCCTGGCGGTGGTCGCCGCGGGCGTGGTCGCGGGCGTGGTGCTGTGGCAGCTGCGGCGCAGTGGAAAGTGGGGATGAGGACGGGAATGGCGAAGCAGCAGAAGAACAAGAAGAAGCGCAAGCAGAAGTTGCTCTACCGGCCGGTGGGCCTCGCCCTGGGTATGGCGAGCGGTGCCGTGGCCAGCACCCTGTTCGCCAAGGCTTGGGCCGCCATCGGGAACGGCGACGCCCCGGACGCCATGGACGAGGAACGGGAGTGGAAGGAAATCCTCCTGGCCGCCGCCGTGCAGGGCGCGATCTTCGCGGTGGTCAAGGCGGCGGTGGACCGCTCCGGGGCGGTGGGGGTGCGCCGCCTGACGGGCACCTGGCCCGGCTGACCGGCCGGTCGGACAAGCGGTACGCGGCCACGCCCTCCCTGTTGCCCGTCGACGGGGAGGGCGTGGCCGCGCCGTCGCCCCTTGACCTCAAGCGCACTTCAGCTTTCACCATGGTCATGCGACCGCGCCACACGGGTGGTGCGGCGTCCGTCCGAGAGGGACACGACATGACCGTGATCCATGAGACCGACGCCCGCCCCGACCTTCGCCGACCCGGCGTGGGCGTCGTCAAGGTCAGCACCTGGCGCGTCGGCACGCCGGAGCGGCAACGGGCCGCCGTCGACGCCATCGCGGCGGCGTGGCGGAAGCGGGACTGGCCGGACGTGGGGCTGCTCTCCTACAGCGTCCACATCGGCGAGGACGGTGACACGCTCCTGCACTACTCGCAGTGGACGAGCGAAGAGGCCTACCAGGACTTCTCCCGGTCCCACCGGGACGACAGGAACGCCGAGATCGACGCCGCCGTGCCCGGCATCGAGCGGGTCGCGCTGCAGTCGTACGAGCTCTACCGCAGCGTCCGGCTGAACCCGGACGACACCCGCGTACCCGGCTGCGTGGTGATCGTCGACGTCGAGTTCGACGGACCGGACGCACACCGGCAACGGGCCTGGGTGGACGCCGTGTTCGAGGCGCTGGAGACCGACCCGAGCCCGCATCCTGGCGGCATCTCCGGGCACTTCCACATCGGCCTCGACGGCACCCGTGTGCTCAACTACGCCGAGTGGGAGAGCGCAGAGGCCCACATCGAGGCGCTCGCCGCGCCGGGCGACGGGATCGGCGCGGCCACCCCGCAGTGGCGGAAGGTGCGTACGTACCCCGGTGTGGCCCGCGGTGGCGTGAAGCGGTACACGCCCGCGCTGAGCCTCAGCGCGGGCGTGTCCTGAAGGCGGTACGGCGGTACGGCGGTACGGCGGTACGACGCGATGCGATGCGACGGCGAAACGGCGTCCGGCGTTCCGGCGTCACGGGCGGAAGCGCAGCACCTGCGGGTCGTGGTCACTGTTCTGCTCGGAGAACTCCGCGTTGATGTGCACGCTGTCGTACTCGAAGCGGCGGATCGACGGGCTGGTCAGGATCTGGTCCAGCACCTGGCTGTTGCCCTGGTACACGTACGAGTAGCGCTCGCTGCGCGGCAGCGAGGTGACCGCCGCGTGGAGCGCGCCGCCGTCCGTCAGCGCCTTCGTCGTCTCGGAGAACTCGAAGTCGTTGATGTCACCGAGGACGACGACGTCGGCGGTGCGCTGGACCTTGAGGATGTCCTTGACGAAGGTGTTGACGGCCTTCGCCTGCTGGAGACGCTGGGGTTCGGAGGAACGGTTCGGCGGCTGGTGGTGCGAGACCAGCGACTCGTCGCCGCCCTTCGAGCCGAAGTGGTTGGCGATGACGAAGACCGTGCGGCCCCGGAAGGTGAACTCACCGGCCAGTGGCTTGCGGCTGTTGTTCCACGCCGCGTTCGCCGGGTCGATCCGGCCGGGGGAGTGGGTCAGGGCCGCCTGCCCCTTCTCCTGTACGACACCGGTCGCCGTCGACGCGTCACCGCCCGCACGGTCGGTGAACGCGACGCGCTCGGGGTTGAAGAGGAAGACCTGGCGGATGTTGCCGCCCGGCTCGCCGCCGTCCTTGTTGTTGACGGGGTCGATGGTGCGCCAATGGTACGTCGGACCACCGGCCGCGGCGATCGCGTCCGTGAACTTCTTCAGCGTCTGGTCGGCGGCGACCGTACCGTCGTTCTTGGCGCCGTTGTTGTCCTGGATCTCCTCCAGGGCGACGATGTCCGGCGAGGCCAGGTTCTCCACGACGGCCTTCGCCAGCGCGTCGAACTTCTCCTGCGGGTCGCTCGGGTCCAGGTTCTCGACGTTGTACGTCGCCACCGCGAGCTCACTGCGGTGCTGCTTCTCGGTCGTCTCGCGCTCCAGGCCGCGGTCGGCGACCGTGCCGAGGGTGCGGGCGGTGAGGGTGTAGCCGCCGAACTGGTTGAAGTCCAGCGGGCCCTCGGTCGTTCCGGTCAGGCAGTCACCCACGTTCGCCTTCGGGAACGGCTGCTGGGCGACGGGGGCGAGCGACTGGATCTTGAGCCGGCCGGTGTTCTGCGAGGTGTACGAACCGTAGACGGTGCCGCCGCGCCGGTTGTCGTTCTCCTGCGGCTTCACCGTCACCCACAGCTCGTTGTGGGCGGTCGCCCCGACGACCCGGGAGGAGCCGATGCGGATGTTCGTGCCCTCCAGGGACTCGTAGTAGTCCAGGGCGTAACGGCCGGGCTGGAGGGGGAGGCCGTTGACGGACCCTCCGGCCGCCGGGTCGCCCTCGGGGGCGTACGCGGAGGGGACGGACCGGGCCGAGACGGTGGTGGGCGCGGGGACCGGGTTGCCGGAGGAGGTGACGGTGACGGTGGGCTTGGTGATCTGGGTGAGCGACTGGTTGCCGGAGGACGTGCCGCCCGGGACGTACTCCGTGACCGTGCCGGAGACGGTGACCGCGTCGCCGACGGCGACGGTCGGGGCGGAGCCCGTGTAGACGAAGACGCCCTCGCTGGTGGCGGGGTCGCCGTCGGCCTGCGTGTCCTGGAACCAGAAGCCGCGCGAGCCGTACGTCCGTACGCCGGTGACGACGCCGGTCACACCGCTGACCTGCTGCCCGGCGAGCGGGGATATGCGGGTGGTGCCCTGGATGTCGTGGATGCGTATCGAGTCGGCGGCGCCGGTGGAGTCGGCCGCGGTCGCCGATCCCGTGGCGATCAGGCCGGCGGCGAGGGCGGTGGCGACGACGGCGGAGACGGCGGCGGTTCGCGTCGCGGTTCTCGGCAGGGGGGAAGACATCACGGGGCTCCGGAAGGTCGTGGGAGGTACTGAGCGGTAGCTCTACGCGCGTCAATCTCTTGGCTGGGGCCTGTACTTGTCAAGGGCTCGCGGGTGGCCGGAATTTGACCGGTACATGAACGAAGGGGCGGATGCGGGAATGCGTCTACGCTGGGGGCCGCCCGACCCCCACGTATGCCCCGAGGAGAAACCGCTGATGTCGTCGGATCGCCCCACCCTGCCGCCGGTACGGCTGCCCTCGGACGCGGAGCTGGCGCGGGACGCGCTCGTCGCCCCGCTGCTGGCCCGGGCCGTACGGCTCGCCCGCTGGGCGGGGCCGGAGACCCGGGTCGGTGCCGGCGGCGAACTCGTCGAGGAGCAACTGCCCGCCGCCGCCGAGGCGCTGGGGCTCACTGCGGACGAGGACGGCGCGGCCTACGCGAGCGAGGCCTGGCGGGTCGCCGTCGACACCGGGCTCGTCGTGGTCGAGGAACCGCAGGACGACGAGAACGGCGGCGAGGGCGGTGCCGTCGAGGCGGGCGGACCGCTCGCGCTGGTCGCCGGCGGGGCCCCGCAGGACATCCTGGCGCTGTGGCTCGAGGCCCTGGAGACCGCGCTCGACGACGCGACCGCGCCGCTGGTCGACGACCTCGCGGACATCATCGGCGAGGACGGCGACCTGGACCTGGACGCGCTGGACTGGGACCCGCAGCACGAGGCCGAGTTCCTCGACGGCGTCCTCGGCAACCTGTACCTGCTCACCGTCGCCGAGGGCGGCTCCGGGGACGCCCCGGTGCCGCTGCCGGCGCTCGCCGCGTCGATGCTCGTGCCCGACGACATGGGCGAACCGACCGACGACATCCTGGAGCAGGTGTCCGAGGCGATGATGCGGCTGGACGACCAGTTCCGGGTGCTGGAGCCGATCGGGCTGGTCGAGTACCAGCCGGTCGACGAGGCGCTCATGGTGGAGGAGGGCGAGGAGCCGCCCGCGTCGGTCGCCGACGACGAGGACGTATCGCGCTACGGGATGGTGAAGCTGACGCCGCTCGGGCTGTACGGCGTCCGCGCCCGGATGCTGGAGGCGGGCATGGACGCGCCGGCGGTCGGTGACCTGGCCGACAAGGGCGCGGACGCGCTGCTCGACGGGGTGGCCCACTACCCGGAGGCGTCGGCGCGGGCCGAGACGCACGCGTGGCTCGCCCGCCGCGAGGCGCTCCCCGCGGCGCGTGAACTGCTCGTGGCGGCGAAGGGCGCGGACGCCGGCTCGCCGCTGCGCCGGCTCCACTGCCAGCAGGCGCTGTCGCTGGTGGGAGCGGATGCGGAACCGGCGGTACGGGAGGTCCTGGACGACCCGGAGCTGGGCGGACTCGCGCGGGTCTGGCTCGCGGAGCTGGGCGCGGCGGACGTGCCGGCGCCGCCGGAGGCGATGGTCTTCTGGCTGTCCATCGACACGATCGCCGCGCAGCTGGACGCCGGGAACGTCGGGGACCAGGAGGAACTGCGGGAGCTGGTGGAGGGGTTGACGAGCCAGCACAGCCAGTTCTTCGACGCGGCGTGGCGGGTGGACCACCCGGCCACGCCGGAGGTCCTCGAAGCGATGGGCCGACTGCACCGTGACAAGCGGGTGGCGAAGGAAGCCCGCAAGGCCGCGTTCAAGGCCCGTTCGCGGGCGGGCGACTGACGGGGGCTGCCGCTCCCGCGGCCCCGGCCGAACGGGGCTCTGCCGGCACGGGGCCTGGCTGGAGCGGGGCTCCTGCCGGACGGGGTCTGTGCTGGTACGGGGCCCTGTTGGTACGGCGGTCTGCTGGAGCGGGGTCCGTGCTGGGACGGGGCTCCTGCCGGAAGCGGTCTGCGCCGGCACGGGGCCTTGCCCTTACGGGGCTTGCGCTGGAGCAGGGCTCCTGCCGGGCGGGCAGGGGCCGGCGGGGGTGGGCTCTCTGCTCGCGGCGGGTGGGCGCAACGGGCGGACGGTGCCCTTCTCGGTGCCTCCGGTGCGGTGCCCCCTCCGGGCTCGTCTCTCGCCCGGAGGGGGCACCCCCACGAGGCCGAAGCCTGTCGGCTCAGGTGTTGAGGGCGTGCCCGGTTGTTGCGTCCACGTGGTCCGGGATCTCGTCGTGGTGATCGCCCACGGTCGGTGTCCCGGCGGGCTCGAACATGAGGAATGCGGTGCCGGACGGAGCGTACGGCTTGTGCTCCGTGCCGCGGGGAACGGTGAAGACCGCCCCCTGTGGGAGCACGACCGTGCGCTCCCCGTCGGGCTCGCGCAAGAAGATGTGCAGCTCGCCGTCGAGTACCAGGAAGAACTCGTCGGTGTCGTCGTGGACGTGCCACACGTGTTCGCCCTCGGCCTTGGCGATGCGGACGTCATAGTCGTTGACGCGCGCGACGATGCGGGGGCTCCACAGGGCATCGAAGGAGGCCAAAGCCTTGCTGAGGGGGATGGGTTCGCTACTCATGGGTTCATCCTGGCCCGTTTCGCATGGCTGCCGTGAGTGCTAGGAATTGCACATGGCGAAAGAATCCTCGCACGCGGTTCGCGCGGCGGGCGTACACCGGGTCGTCGTGATCGTGGACGAGAACTCGAACCCCTTCGAGCTCGGCTGCGCGATCGAGGTTTTCGGTCTGCGCAGACCGGAGATCGGCCGTGATCTCTACGACTTCGGGCTCTGCTCCCCCGAGCCCCGCACCCTGATGCGAGACGGATTCTTCACGCTGACGGGAGTCGCCGATCTGGAAGCGGCCGACACGGCGGACACCTTGATCGTCCCCAACCGCCCGGACGTCGAAGTGCCCCGCCGCCCCGCCGTGCTCGACGCCGTCCGACGGGCGCACGCACGCGGTGCGCGCCTGGTCGGCTTCTGCAGCGGCGCCTTCACACTGGCCGAGGCCGGGGTCCTCGACGGGCGCCGGGCCACAGCGCACTGGCAGTGGGCGGATTCCTTCCGGGCCCGCTTCCCCTCTGTCCGGCTCGAATCGGACGTGCTGTTCGTGGACGACGGCGACATCCTCACCGCCGCGGGGAGCGCGGCTGCGCTCGATCTGGGGTTGCATGTGGTCCGCCGCGACTACGGCGCGGAGATCGCCAACTCCGTGAGCCGGCGACTGGTCTTCGCGGCGCACCGGGACGGAGGGCAGCGGCAGTTCGTGGAGCGCCCCATGCCCGACCTGCCTGACGAGTCCCTGGCGCCTGTCCTGGCCTGGGCCCAGGAACGGCTGGACTCACCGCTCACTGTGTCCGACCTTGCGGTACGTGCGGCGGTCAGTCCGGCGACGCTGCATCGCCGCTTCCAGGCGCAACTGGGCACGACGCCGTTGACGTGGCTCACGGGGGAACGACTTGCCCTGGCGTGCCGGTTGATCGAGCGAGGTGAGTCCCGGTTCGAGGTGGTGGCGCAGCGCAGCGGGCTTGGCACCGCTGCCAACCTGCGCACGCTGATGCGCCGCGAGACCGGCATCACTCCGTCGGCGTACAAACGCCGGTTCTGCGCGGAGGTGAATTGACGGCGGGGCATCCCCTTCCGGCGAACCACGAGAAGGTGCTTCGTCGTCGGCAAGCGCCGGGGCGAGAAGGCTGGTGAGCTTGGCCTGACCGTACGCCAGCCGGGCGAAGGCGGTGTGCGGGCAGATGTCACGGGGCTGACGGCCTTCCCCGGTCCGGGGCGGCCGTGGGGGACGAACACCGGCCCGCGGTTGCGGCCTGGGAGAGCCGCATCGGCCGGGCCGGGACGGCGGGGCCGTCGTGGCCGCGCTCCCGGCACCGGCCGAGCCAGGACGGCACCGCGGGCGATGTCTCCCTGGGGGTCCTACAGAGCCTTGGCGGCCGGCTTGACCATGCCGCGCACGGTCCGCGACTTCACGAACTCGCCCATGGCGGTCATCTCCCACTCGCCGGAGAACTGCTTGACGAGCTTCGCCATCATGACGCCGGTCTGCGGTTCGGCGGAGGTGAGGTCGAAGCGGACCAGTTCCTCGCCGGTCGCCGCGTCCATCAGCCGGCAGTAGGCCTTGGCGACCTCGGTGAACTTCTGGCCGGAGAAGGAGTTGACCGTGAAGACCAGTCCGGTGGCGTCGGCGGGGAGCCGGCCCAGGTCGACCACGATCACCTCGTCGTCGCCCGCGCCCTCGCCCGTGAGGTTGTCGCCGGAGTGCTTGATCGAGCCGTTCAGGATCGCCAGCTTGCCGAAGTAGCAGCTGTCCAGGTGGTTGCGCTGGGGGCCGTACGCGATGACGGAGGCGTCCAGGTCGATGTCCTTGCCGCGGAACGCGGGCTCCCAGCCGAGGCCCATCTTGACCTGGGAGAGGAGGGGGCGGCCGCCCTTGACGAGGGAGACGGTCTGGTTCTTCTGGAGGCTGACCCGGCCCTTGTCGAGGTTGATCTTCCCGGTGCCGGGCGCGGGCGCCGGGGCGGCAGGGGGAGCCGGGGGTGCGGGCGGCGCGGCCTGGGCGGCAGGCGGGGGCGTCGGTGCCTGGGCGGGGGCGGGCGCGGGCGTCGGGGCGGCCTGCGCCGGCTCCTCGTCGACCGAGACGCCGAAGTCGGTGGCGATGCCGGCCAGCCCGTTGGCGTACCCCTGTCCGACGGCGCGGGCCTTCCAGGCGCCGTTTCGGAGGTAGACCTCGACCACGACCAGCGCGGTTTCCGCGCCGAGCTGCGGCGGTGTGAAGGTGGCGAGCGCGGTGCCGTCGTCGGCGTTGCGGATGGTCGCGGTGGGTTCGATGCCCTGGAACGTCTGCCCGGCGGCGTCCGGGCTCGCAGTGACGACGATCTTCTCGATGCCCGGCGGGACGGCGGCCGTGTCCACGATGATCGCGTCGGGTGCCGTGCCGCCGCCGGACCGGTAGGTCACGCCGGGGCCGGACGGCTGGTTGTAGAAGATGAAGTCGTCGTCGGAGCGCACCTTGCCGTCGGCGGTGAGCAGCAGGCCCGATACGTCGAGCCGCACGGGCGCGGCGACGTCCACCGCCACACGGGTGACGGGAAGCGGGATGTTCGAGCCGGGGGTCATAGCTGTCATGCCTGAGGTAACGACCGAGGCCGCTTTGCCGTTCCCTTACCTTCGGCCACTCCGGTTACGCGGGTGGTCGGGGGCGCCCCGCGGCCTGCCGACGGGGCGGCCCTGGTGGGTGATCTCGGCGGTGCCGTGTCAGTACGGCCACCGGGGAGGGTTCGTGCAGAAGTGGCCGCCCAGGTGGGCGTGGTCGGGGTTGGCGTCGTCCAGTTCGCCGTGTTCGGCGACGAGCTTCCCGGCGTACTGCTCGGAGTCGTCCTGCGGCTCGTATCCGAGGCCCCGGGCCGTCGAGAGGTCCCACCACAGGCGGGTGTTGGCGGACGAGCCGTACACCACGGTGTGCCTGACGTCCTCGGCGGTGAGGGCGGCGTGGAAGAGGCGGGCGCAGTCGCCGGGGCTCAGCCAGACCGAGAGCATCCGTACGGAGGTGGGCTCCATGAAGCAGGAGCCGATGCGTACGGAGACCGTTTCGACGCCGTGCAGGTCCCAGTAGAGCTGGGCCAGGTCCTCGCCGAAGCACTTGGACAGGCCGTAGTACGTGTCGGGACGGCGCGGGGTGTCGACCGGGATCAGTGGTTCTCCCTCGCGCGGGCGCGGGGTGAAGCCGACGGCGTGGTTGCTGGACGCGAAGAGGACCCGCTTCACGCCCTCCTCCCGGGCGGCCTCATAGAGGTTGTAGGTGCCTTCGATGTTGGCGCGCAGGATCTTCTCGAAGGGGGCTTCCAGGGAGATGCCCGCCAGATGGATGATCGCGTCCACGCCCCGTACGGCCTCGCGCAGCGCGTCCTTGTCGGCGAGGTCGGCGGTGATCGCGTGCCGTTCGCCCTCGATGGGGGTGGCGTCGAAGAGGCGCAGCTCGTATCCGTACGCGGGCAGCAGCCCCCGCATCAGGGTGCCGAGGCCGCCGGCGGCTCCGGTGAGCAGGACCGTTCGGGGAGCGGGCATGGGCGGATCTCCTTGGTGGGGACGAGTGGGTCGCGTACATGGATAACGTTCATAAGCGTGGACACGCTAGGGAGCGGGCCGGAACACCGTCAAGTGTGGCGGGGGGTCGCCAACTCCGCCTCTGAGTTGCGGTTTTCCGTCAAACTTCCGCCTTGACCGGCCCGAGGAGGCGGGTCTAGCGTGGCGATGTTCAGAAATATGGACGCCGATCATAGTTGTGCACGACGCCTTGTTCAGGGAGCGCCCGTGACCTCAGCCCCGCTCGCCGGCCGACTCGACGGCCTGCTCTTCTTCCCCGTCACCGCGTACGGACCCGATGGCGCGCTCGACCTCGACGCGTTCCGCGCGCACGTGCGCGCCGGGGTCGAGGCAGGTGCCGGTGCGGTGTTCGCCTGCTGCGGCACGGGCGAGTTCCACGCCCTCACGCCCGAGGAGTTCCGCGCCTCCGTGGCGGCCGCCGTCGAGGCGACCGCGGGACGGGTGCCGGTCGTGGCGGGCGCCGGGTACGGGACGGCCCTTGCGATCCAGTACGCGAAGCTCGCCGAGGAGGCCGGCGCCGACGGGCTGCTCGCCATGCCGCCCTACCTCGTCGTCGCCGACCAGGCAGGGCTGCTGCGCCACTACACCGCCCTGGCCGGGGCCACCGGGCTCGACGTCATCGTCTACCAGCGCGACAACGCGATCCTCACCCCCGAGACGGCGGTCGGACTCGCCCGCGTCGACGGCGTCATCGGCCTCAAGGACGGCCACGGCGACCTGGACCTGATGCAGCGCATCATCAGCGCCGTACGCGCCGAAGGCCTCGACCTGCTCTACTTCAACGGCCTGCCCACCGCCGAACTCACCGGCCCCGCCTACCGGGGCATCGGCGTCACGCTCTACTCCTCCGCCGTCTTCTGTTTCGCCCCCGACATCGCCCTCGCCTTCCACCGGGCGCTGAACAGCGGCGACGACACGACCGTCGACCGGCTCATCGACGGCTTCTACCGGCCGCTGGTCGAACTGCGCGCCCAGGGACGGGGATACGCCGTCTCGTTGGTCAAGGCGGCCGTGCGGCTCGGCGGCCTGGAAGTCGGCGAGGTCCGCCCACCGCTCAGCGAGCCCACGCCCACCCACATCAAGGAGCTCGCCGAGATCATCGAGCGCGGCCGGGCCCTGCTGGGGGACCAGCGGTGAGGGCCTCCGCCTTCGTCTACCCGTGGGACGTCGTCGGCGACCCGGACGCCGCCGCGCGGATCGCGGACCTCGGCGTCCAGCAGGTCACCCTGGCCTCCGCGTACCACACCACCCGGGCCCTGACCCCGCGTCACCCGGCCCACCGCCTCGTCACCGCCGAGTACGCCGCCGTCCTCTACCCGCCGGACCCCTCCCGCTGGGCCGGGCGGGACCTGGCGCCGTACGAGGCGGGCGACTGGGCGCCCGGTGACGCGTACGGGGAGGCCTCCCGGGCCCTGGAGGCCGCCGGGCTGGACGTCCACAGCTGGGTCGTCCTCGCGCACAGCTCCCGCCTCGGCGCCGAGCACCCCGGCACCTCCGTGGTCAACGCCTACGGCGACCGCTACCCGTGGGCGCCCTGCATCGCCCGCCCCGAGGTGCGGGCCTACCTGGTGGAGCTGGCCGCCGAGGCGGCGGTACGCCCCGGGGCGCGCGGCACCGAGCTGGAGTCGTGCGGCTGGTACGGGATGGCCCACCTGCACGCCCACGACAAGACCGCGGGCGTCGCCCTCGGGGACGCCGCGCAGTACCTGATGTCCCTGTGCTTCTGCGCCGTGTGCCGCGACGGGTACGGGGAACAGGGCCTGGACCCGGACGAGACGGCCGCCGCCGTGCGCCGGGCACTGGAGCCCGTGTGGGCCTCGGGCGGATCGCCCGACGCCGGATGGCCCGCCGTGGAGAAGCTGCTGGGCGCCGGCCTCGCCGCGGCCACCCTCGCATGGCGCACCCGGGCCGCCCGCACCCTCCAGGAGGCGGCCGTCGCGGCGGTCCGGGCGGCCGCCCACCCGGCGTTCCGGATCCTGCTGCACGCCGACCCCGCCCCGTACCGCACGGGCGCCAACGCCGGGGTGGACCCCGCCCACATCCTGTCCGTCGCGGACGGCGTCGTGCTGCCCTGCACGGGCGGCGGCGCGGAGACGGTGCTGCCCCCGTTCGCCGCCCACGCGCGCGTGGACGCCGTCCTGGCGGCCAACTTCACGGTGGTGACCGGCATGGGAGGGTCACCGTCCACCCTCGCCGCCGACGCCGCCCACGCCCGGGAGCTGGGCGCCACCGAACTGCGGCTCTACCACGCGGGCCTGGCCTCCGGCCCGGATCTGGCCGCCGTCAGGGCCGCCCTGTCCCCCTGAGCCCGGGCAGCCCGAGCACGGCGGCCGTCACCAGGCCCGCCACCGCCGGCACCGGCAGCAGGACGCGCGCGTCCACGACGGCGACCAGGGCCGCGCCCAGCGCCAGGGCCAGGGCGTTCGGGACGAAGAGCAGCGTGTTGGCGGTGGCGGCGGTGCGGCCCAGAACCGCGTCCGGGGTCCGCCGCTGCACCGCCGTCAGCGCGCCGATCACCACGCACGGCAGGCCCGCGCCGATGAGCCCGCTGCACGCCGGCGCCGTCGCGTCGTACGGCAGCGCCCGCCCGCCCACCGCGACGGCGAACAGCGCGATGCCCGCCGTCATGAACCCCCGCTCGCCCAGCCGCCGCAGCAGCGGCCCCGCCACCACCCCGGACACCACGGAACCGGCGCCCTGCACCGCGTACAGCACCAACGCGGGCGAGCGCCCGAGGACGTCACCGGCCACCGCGTAGATCAGCGCACCGTTCACCCCCGCCGGCCCCATGGTGAACGCCCCCGCCACCACCAGCGGCCTCAGCGCCACCGACCGCCACAGGTACCGTGCCCCCTCCCCTCCCACGTGTCCGACAGCCGCCCACCGGTCCGCTCCGGTGGCTCCTCCTCCCGCGCCCGCAGCAGCGCGAACGCCCCCGCCGCCAGCGCGAACGTCACCGCGTCCAGGACCGCCACCGGCGCCCCGCCGAACCGCGCGAACAGCGCCGCACCCGTCAGCGGCGCGAGCAGCATCATGCCCTCGTCGGCGGCCATCCGCAGCCCGCCCAGGCCGCCCAGCCGGTTCACCATGCCCACCGGCGTGCGGAGCAGGGGCCCCGAACGCATCGGGCAGCCTCCCTGCTCCCGGCCCCGGAACACCCAACTGACGAGTTCTGTCATAAGCGTTGACGAACACGGGCCGCCGCTCTAGCTTCATCGCGTCGTACTTCGTACGTCATATATGAGACGCGATACGCGAGATATGAGAGCAGCCGCCCCTATGGCCTTCGCCGCCGCCCCCAGCCCCATTCCCTCCCGTACGCAGTACGTCCTGGAGGCGATCAAGCACGCGATCCTCACCGGGCAGCTACCGCCCGGAAAGGCCCTCGTGGAGACCGAACTGGCGGCGCGGTACGGGGTGTCCAAGACCCCCGTACGGGAGGCCCTCAAGACCCTGGCCGGGACCGGCCTCGTCGTCATGAGCCAGTACAAGGGCGCCACCGTCCGCACCGTCGATGCCGCCATGGCGCACGAGGTGTACGACGTGCGCCTGCTCCTCGAACCCGAGGCGCTGCGCCGCACCATCACCCGCCGTGCGTCCCTCGACGCCGCCGGCCAGGCGCTCGCCGACGCCGACGCCGCCGCCGACCAGGCCGAACGCTCCCTCGCCAACCGGGAGTTCCACCGCGCCCTCTACCTGCCCTGCGGCAACCCGCTGCTCGCCCGGATGCTCGACGAGGTACGCGACCAGGCCGCCCTGGTGTCCACCGTCGCCTGGAGCGCGCAGCCCTCCTGGCGGCAAGAGGCGGAGGAGCACCGGCGGATCCTGGGCCTGGCGCGGGCCGGGGACGCCGACGGCGCCGCACGTGCCCTGCACGACCACATCGCCTCGTTCGTCGAGCGGGCCTTCCCGGAGGAGGCCCGGTGACCCCTGTGACGGAAAGGCCCGCACGCATGGACCACACATCGCTGAGGGCGGCACTCGCGGACGTCGTCGCCATCCCCGTGACCCCCTTCGACGCCGACGGCGGTGTCGACCGCGCCACCTACCGCGCCCTGCTGCGCAGACTCCTCGACGGCGGTGTACGGGCCGTCACCCCCAACGGCAACACCGGCGAGTTCTACGCCCTCACCCCCGAAGAGCGGGTCCTGCTGACCGAGTTGACCGTCGGGGAGACCGGCGACCGGGCCGCCGTCCTCGTCGGCGTCGGACACGACCTGCCGACCGCGACCGCCGCCGCCCGGCACGCGCGCGCGTGCGGCGTCGGCATGGTCATGGTCCACCAGCCCGTGCACCCGTACGTCTCGCGCGACGGCTGGATCGAGTACCACCGCGAGATCGCCGACGCCGTCCCCGAGCTGGGCGTCGTGCCGTACGTCCGCAACCCGCTCCTCGACGGCGCGACCATCGCCCGGCTCGGCGAGCTGTGCCCCAACGTCATCGGCGTCAAGTACGCCGTGCCCGACGCCGCCCGCTTCGGCGCCGTCGCCCGCGACGCCGGACTCGACCGGTTCGTGTGGATCGCCGGCCTCGCCGAGCTGTACGCACCCGCCTACTGGGCCATGGGCGCCACCGGCTTCACCTCCGGGCTGGTCAACGTCGCCCCGGCCGTCTCGCTCGCCATGCTGGAGGCGCTGCGCGCCGGGGACCAGCAGGCCGCCGCCAAGGTGTGGGAGCAGATCCGCCCCTTCGAGGACCTGCGCGCCGCCGACCAGTCCGCCGACAACGTCACCGTCGTCAAGGAGGCCCTGGACGCCCTCGGCCTGTGCCGCCGTGACGTGCGCCCGCCGAGCCGCCTGCTCCCCGAGGCGCGCCGCGCCGAGATCGCCGCGATGGTCGGGGGCTGGTCCCTGTGAGGCCGGAAGAGCTCCGCAGCCACCAGTGGTACGGCACCGACGGCCTGCGCTCGTTCAGCCACCGCGCCCGCACCCGCCAGCTCGGCTACCTCCCCGAGGAGCACCTCGGCAAGCCGGTCATCGCGATCCTCAACACCTGGTCCGACATCAATCCCTGCCACGTCCACCTCCGCGACCGTGCCCAGGCCGTCAAGCGGGGCGTGTGGCAGGCCGGGGGCTTCCCGCTCGAGTTCCCGGTCGCCACCCTCTCCGAGACCTTCCAGAAGCCCACCCCCATGCTCTACCGCAACCTCCTCGCCATGGAGACGGAGGAGCTGCTGCGCTCGTACCCCGTGGACGGCGCCGTGCTGATGGGCGGCTGCGACAAGTCGACGCCCGCGCTGCTGATGGGCGCCTCCTCCGCCGACCTGCCGGCCGTCTTCGTACCGGCCGGGCCGATGCTGCCGGGCCACTGGCGGGGCGAAGTGCTCGGCTCGGGGACGGACATGTGGAAGTACTGGGACGACAAGCGGGCCGGGGTCATCGGCGACTGCGAGATGGCCGAGCTGGAGAGCGGTCTCGCCCGCTCGCCCGGCCACTGCATGACCATGGGCACCGCCTCCACCCTCACGGCGGCCGCCGAGGCCCTGGGCGTCACCCTGCCGGGCGCCTCCTCGATCCCGGCCGTCGACTCCGGCCACGACCGGATGGCCGCGGCCTCCGGGATGCGGATCGTCGAGCTCGTACGCCAGGACCTGAAGCTGTCGCGGATCCTGACCCGGGAGGCGTACGAGGACGCCGTGACGACCGTCCTCGGACTCGGCGGCTCCACCAACGCCGTGATCCACCTGATCGCCATGGCGGGCCGCTCCGGCGTCACCCTCACGCTCGACGACTTCGACCGGATCGCCCGGACCGTGCCGGTCCTCGCGAACCTCCGCCCCGGCGGCCGGTACCTCATGGAGGACTTCCACTTCGCGGGCGGGCTGCCCGGATTCCTCTCCCGCATCACCGACCTGCTGCACCTGGACCGGCCGACCGTCGCCCACGCCACCCTGCGCGAGCAGCTCGACGGGGCCCTGGTGCACGACGACGACGTGATCCTGCCGCGTGAGCGGGCGCTCGCCGACGAGGGCGGTGTCGCCGTCCTGCGCGGCAACCTCTGCCCCGACGGCGCCGTCATCAAGCACATCGCCGCCGAACCGCACCTGCTCAAGCACACCGGACCCGCCGTCGTCTTCGACGACTACCGGACCATGCAGCGCACCGTCAACGACCCGGCTCTCGGCATCACCGCCGACCATGTCCTGGTGCTGCGCAACTCCGGGCCCAAGGGCGGCCCGGGGATGCCGGAGTACGGGATGCTCCCGATCCCCGACCACCTGCTCAAGCAGGGCGTGCGGGACATGGTGAGGATCTCCGACGCCCGGATGAGCGGCACCAGTTACGGCACCTGTGTCCTGCACGTCGCGCCCGAGTCGTACGTCGGAGGCCCGCTGGCCCTGGTGCGCACCGGCGACCTCATCACCCTCGACGTGGAGGCGCGCACGCTCCACCTGGACGTACCCGACGTCGAACTGGAGCGGCGCAGGGCCGAGTGGACCCCACCGCCCGCCCGGTACGGACGCGGCTACGGCGCCCTCTACAGCGAACACATCACCCAGGCCGACACCGGCTGCGACTTCGCGTTCCTCGCCCGGGCCGGCGAGGTCCCGGACCCCTACGCGGGCTGAACCGCCCTCCCATGGCCGGATCCTCATGTCCGACATCTCGAACGTGATCCGGTAAGCGCTTCACCCCACGCAATGACGAACGGAGACATGTCATGGCCCAAGCCGCAGCCGTGGCGAAACACCCCCGGGCCGGCCGGCGCCGCACGGGGACCGGAGCCGAACCACGCCGCCTGCCGTATCTGCTGATCGCGCCCGCCGGTCTGCTGATGCTGGGCTTCATCGCCTACCCGGTGCTGAGCGTCTTCCACTACAGCCTCCAGCACTACAACGTCACCAAGCCGTGGAAGAACGGCTACGCGGGCCTGGACAACTTCACCCGCCTCTTCACCGAGGACCCGCTCTTCTGGCCCACGCTCGGCTTCAGCGCCAAATGGGTCGTCGTCCAGGTCGGCCTGCAACTCGCCCTCGGACTCGTACTGGCCCTGCTGGTCAACCAGACGTTCGTCGGCCGGGCCGTCGCCCGCGCCCTGGTCTTCTCGCCGTGGGCCGTCTCCGGCGTCCTGACCACCACCATCTGGATGCTGCTCTACAACCCCTCCACGGGCATGAGCCGCTACCTCGCCGACGTCGGCATCGGGTCGTACGGCACCTCCGTGCTCTCCGACACGGGCACCGTCTTCTGGGCGGCGGTCGTCGCCGAACTGTGGCGCGGGGTCCCCTTCTTCGCCATCCTCATCCTCGCCGACCTCCAGTCCATCCCCAGGGACCTCTACGAGGCGGCGTCCGTGGACGGGGCCGGCCGGCTGCGGCAGTTCTTCCACATCACGCTGCCGCACCTCAAGGACGCGATCATCCTCTCCACGCTGCTGCGCGGCGTCTGGGAGTTCAACAACGTCGACCTGCTCTACACCCTCACCGGCGGCGGACCGGCCGGCGTCACCACGACGCTGCCCCTGATGATCGCCAACACCGGTATCGAGGGCCACGACTTCGGGTACGCCTCCGCGCTCACCACCGTCGCCTTCGTGATCCTCCTTTTCTGCTCGATCCTCTATCTGCGCCTGAGCAAGTTCGGAGGCGACCGCTCATGACCGCCCAACTCGCGGAAAAGGGCACCCACGCGCGCGTGCCCGCGCTCCAGGGCCCGCTGCCCCCGTCCCGGACGCGGCGCTCGCCGAAACGGGAGCGCGCCTTCGACGACGTACCGCGCTGGCAGATCTACCTCCCGCTCGGGCTGTACCTGCTCTTCACGCTCGTCCCGTTCTACTGGATGCTGCTGTTCGCGCTGCGGCCCGCCGGGTCGACGTCGCTGGTGCCCTGGCCGATGACCTTCGAGCACTTCGACAAGGTCTGGAACGAGCGCAGCTTCGGCGTCTTCTTCCAGAACAGCATGCTCGTCGGTGTCGCCACCCTGGTGACCACGACGCTCATAGCCCTCTCCGGCGGTTACGCGCTGGCCCGGTTCAACTTCCGGATCAAGAACGGCTTCATGCTGGCGCTGCTGTGCTCCCAGTTCATCCCGGGCGCCCTGATGCTGGTCCCGCTGTTCGAGATCTTCCGCGAAATGCGGATGATCAACTCGCTGGGCAGCGTGATCATCGCCGAGACGGTCTTCCAACTCCCGCTGTCGATCATCCTGATCAGCGGGTTCATCAAGAACGTACCGGTCTCCCTGGAGGAAGCCGCCTGGGTGGACGGCTGCTCCCGCTTCCGCGCCTTCCGCGCGGTGGTCCTGCCGCTGCTGCGGCCCGGACTCGTCGCGGTCGGCTCCTTCGCCTTCGTCCACAGCTGGAACCACTTCCTGTTCGCCCTGATGTTCCTCAGCAGGCAGGACAGGCAGACCATCCCCGTCGGCCTCAACACCCTCATCGGCTCGGACAGCGTGGACCTGGGCGCGCTGGCGGCCGGCGGAGTCGTCGCCGCCGTACCCGTGGTGATCGTCTTCGCCTTCATCCAGAAGTGGCTCATCACCGGCTTCAGCGCCGGCGCGGTGAAGGGCTGAGCCCCATGATCCCGATTCCCCTCGTCCTGGCGGGCGCCCGAGGTCACGGCCAATGGCACCTGCGCAACATTCGGCGCCTGCAACGGGCGGGCCTCGTGCGCCTCGCGGGCGTCTGCGAACTGCGGCCGCTCGCCGCCCGCGAACTCGACGGTTTCGACGGCGTGGCCCAGTCCGCCGACTTCACGGCCCTCCTGGAGACCACCGGCGCGGGCATCGCCGTCATCTGCACACCCATCGACACCCACACCCCGCTGGCCCTCGCCGCCGCCCGGCGAGGGGCGCACGTCCTGCTGGAGAAGCCGCCCGCACCCTCGTGGGCGGAGTTCCGCCGCCTGGCCGACGGGGTGCGGCACGCCGGCATCGCCTGCCAGATCGGCTTCCAGTCGATCGGCTCGCACGCCCTGCCCGCCATCGCCGACCTCATCGCGGACGGCGCCATCGGCGAGGTCACCGGCATCGGCGCCGCCGGGGCCTGGGCCCGCGACGAAGCGTACTTCCGGCGCTCCCCCTGGGCCGGGAAACGGCGCCTGGACGACGGTACGGACGTGGTCGACGGCGTCCTCACCAACCCGCTCGCCCACGCCGTGGCCACCGCCCTCGCCCTCGACGGCAGCCCGCGCGCCGACGACGTGACGGGCATCCAGCTCGAACTCGCCCGGGCCAACGACATCGAGGCCGACGACACCTCCTGCGTACGGATCACGACGGCACACGGCACACCCCTCACCGTCGCCGTGACGCTCTGCGCCGAACAGCCCGGAGAGCCGTACGTCGTCGTCCACGGCAGCCACGGCCGCATCACGCTCTGGTACAAGCAGGACCGGGTCCTGGTGCAGCGCGCCGGACACGGCCCCGTGGAGACCGTCCACGGCCGCACGGACCTGCTGGAGAACCTGATCGCCCACGTACGCGGTGGTGAGGGCCTGCTCGTCCCGCCGCACCGCACCGGCGCGTTCATGCGACTCGTCGAAGCCGTACGCACCGCCCCCGAACCGCGCCGGCTCCCCGAAGGGACCTGGTACGCGGACGGCGGCCCTTCAGGGCCCCGCCGCGTGGTCAAGGGCATCGACGGGCTCGTCCACGCGAGCGCCGACACCCTCCGCCTCTTCTCCGAACTGGAGAACTCCCCGTGAACCTCCTCCTGCGCTGCGCGGGCCGCCCCGTCGCCCGCTACCTCCACCGGCCCGACATCGGCCTCCGCCTCTCGCCCCGCCCCTACCTCCACCCCGTCACCACCCTGGGGGGCGCCCCCGTCACCGAGGAGCGCCCCGAGGACCACCCTCACCACCTGGGCGTCTCGGTCGCCGTCCCGGATGTGGCGGGCCACAACTTCTGGGGCGGCCGCACCTTCGTACGCGACCAGGGCCCGACCGAGCTCGACAACCACGGCGTCCAGCACCACGAGGGCTGGAAACTGCGCGACCCGGACGGGTTCGTCGAAGACCTGTCCTGGCGCGCCGAGGGCCGCGAACTGCTCCGCGAGTGCCGGACCGTCGCCGCCACCGGACTGACCCCCGCCGCCTGGGCGCTGGACTTCACCTTCGCCCTCACCAACCCCGGCCCCGAACCCCTCTCCATAGGGTCGCCCGCCACCAACGGCCGCCCAGGAGCCGGATACGGAGGTTTCTTCTGGCGCGCCCCCCGCGCCCCCCGCGCCCTCCGCCCCTCTCGTGTCCCCCACGCCCCCGAGGAGGCCACCGCGCCGGGCGTCTTCACCGCCGAGGCGGAGGGTGAGACCTCCGTTCACGGCCGTGTCGCCGACTGGCTCGCTCTGACCGGCCGCGACTGGACGCTCGTCTTCGCCGGCGCCACCGAGGAGACGCGGAAGGACCCCTGGTTCGTCCGCACCGGGGAGTACCCCGGCGTCGGCTCCTCCCTGGCCTGGGAGCGGCGCCTTGCGCTGCCCGCCGGAGCGACCGTCGTACGCCGGGTGGTGACCGTCGTCGCGGACGGCGCCCTCGACCGGGGCGAGGCCGCCGCCCTCGTACGGAAGGCCCTGTCATGACGCCGGTGTGGACCGCCGACCTCGGCGACGGGACCTACCGCAACCCGGTCCTGAACGCCGACTGGTCCGACCCCGACGTCGTCGCCGTCGGCGAGGACTTCTACCTCACCGCCTCCAGCTTCGGCCGCGCCCCCGGGCTGCCCCTGCTGCACTCCCGCGACCTGGTCAACTGGTCGATCATCGGGCACGCCCTGGACCGGCTGGAGCCGGCCGCCGACTTCGCCGCACCCCGCCACGACCGGGGTGTGTGGGCGCCGTCCCTGCGCCACGCCGACGGCCGCTTCTGGATCTTCTGGGGCGACCCCGACCACGGGATCTTCCAGGTGCACGCCGAGCACATCCGGGGCCCGTGGAGCACGCCGTACCTCGTCAAGGCGGGCAAGGGCCTCATCGACGCCTGCCCCCTGTGGGACGAGGAGACCGGCGAGGCGTACCTCGTGCACGCCTGGGCCAAGTCCCGGTCCGGCGTGAAGAACCGGCTCACCGGCCACCGGATGAGCCGCGACGGGCGCACCCTCCTCGACGAGGGGAAGGTGATCGTCGACGGGGACCGCATCCCCGGCTGGTTCACCCTGGAGGGGCCCAAGCTCTACCGGCACGACGGCTGGTTCTGGATCCTCGCCCCCGCCGGGGGGGTGGAGACCGGCTGGCAGGGCGCCTTCCGGGCGCGGGACTTCTTCGGGCCGTACGCGGAGAAGGCCGTCCTCGCGCAGGGCTCCACCGACGTCAACGGCCCCCACCAGGGCGGCTGGGTGCGCACCCCGGCGGGCGAGGACTGGTTCCTGCACTTCCAGGCGCGTGGCGCGTACGGGCGCGTCGTCCACCTCCAGCCGATGGCCTGGGACGCGGACGGCTGGCCCGTGCTCGGTGACGGCGGCGAGCCCGTGCGCGTCCACCGCAAACCGGCCGCCCCGCCGCAGCCCGTGGAGGCGCCCGCGACCGACGACGCGTTCCCGGGCGGGCGCCATGGGCGGCAGTGGCAATGGACGGCGAACCGGTGCGCCGGGTGGACCGTCGAGCACGGCGGCGACGGGCTGCGGCTGGCGTGTGTCCGGAGCGCCGACGCCCACGACCTGCGCCTCCTGCCGAACGTGCTCACCCAGCGGCTGCCCGCCGAGACGTTCACCGCCGAGGTGACCCTGGCGCTGGAGTCCACCGAGCCCGGTGCCCGCGCGGGGCTCGCCGTCCTGGGCGACGCCTTCTCGTGGATCGGGCTGGAGCGGGGCGCGGGCGGCGAGGTGCGGCTGGTCCACCGGTTCGCCGAGGCGGTCGCCGAGAAGGAGCGGGACGCGGAGCACGCGCGCGTGGTGCCGGTTTCGGCGGGCGGACGGGTGCGGCTGCGTGTCGAGGTGTCGCCGGGTGCCCGCTGCCGGTTCTGCGCCGACACCGGCACGGGGGAGGGGTGGCGGGCTTCGGGGCCGGTCTTCGCCGCCACGCCCTGGCGCTGGGTCGGGGCCCTGCTCGGCCTGTTCGCGGTGGCTCCCCCGGGACAGGGAAGCGCCGGGACGGCCACGTTCACCGGATTTCACGTCAACTGATCTCTTGTGTAGGCCGATTGGAGCCGCCATGCCGTACCCGTGCAGCAAGCGCTTGCCAGGCCGGGCCCTGGCCGCCGTCACCGCCCTCGTATCCGCCCTCGGCCTGGGTGTGGCCGCCCCGGCCGCCGAGGCCGTGCCCGTATCCGTACAGGCGCAGAGCCACACGTCCGGGCCCCACCAGGCGGACGAACCCCACGGCTTCGCCTCCCTCGCCGGCGGGACCACCGGCGGCAAGGGAGGCAAGGTCGTCACCGTCCGCACCCAGACCGACCTCGCCAGGTACGCGGGCGCCACCGAGCCCTACACCATCCGGGTCGCGGGCTCGATCGACGTCGAGCCCTTCGGCTCCTCGATCACCGTCGCCTCCGACAAGACCATCGTCGGCGTCGGCACGAGCGGTGAGATCGTGCACGGCGAGCTCCAGCTCAAGCCGGGCACGCACAACGTCATCATCCGCAACCTCACCATCCGCGACTCCTACGTGGAAGGCGACTGGGACGGCAAGACCACCGACTTCGACGGCATCCAGATGGACTCCGTCCACCACGTCTGGATCGACCACAACCGCTTCACGCACATGGGCGACGGACTGCTGGACGTCCGCAAGGACAGCCAGTACGTCACCGTCTCCTACAACCGCTTCGACAACCACAACAAGGCGTTCGGCATCGGCTGGACGGACAACGTCACCACCCAGATCACCATCGACCACAACTGGTTCAGCGGCACCAAGCAGCGCAACCCCTCCGCGGACAACTGCGCCTACGCCCATCTCTTCAACAACTACCTGTCCGCGCAGGTCGCGGACGGCGACCCCGTCTGGTCGTACGGGAACTGGGCGCGCGGCAAGACCCGGATGGTCATCGAGAACAGCTACTACGAGGACGTCCAGCACCCCCACCAGGCCGACCCCACCGCCGAGCTGGTGGAGCGCGGGTCCATCCTGCGAGGGACGACCGGCCGCCACGACGAATGGGGCGCCGCCTTCGAACCACGTGACTTCTACGCCTACCGGCTCGACCCCGCGGCCGCCGTACCGGCCCTGGTGAAGCGCTTCTCCGGCCCGCAGCGGACGATCGGCACGAACACGGTGCTCGACGTGCCGGGCGCCCACCCCACCGTCCAGGCCGCCGTGGATGCCGTCCCGGCCGGGAACGACGGGCTCGTCACGATCCGGATCGCGCCCGGGACGTACCGCGAGAAGGTCCGCGTCCCCGCCGACAAGCCGAGGATCGCCCTGGAAGGCACGGGCCCGGACCGGGACGCCACCGTCATCGTGTACGACACGCCGAACGCGTACGGAGGGTCCTCCGCCAGCGCCACCGTCCTGATCGCCGCCTCCGACGTCACCGCCCGCAACCTCACCTTCGTCAACGACTTCGACGAGGCGGCGGTCGAGCTGAACGCCGAACAGGCCCTGGCGATGAAGACCACCGGCGACCGGATCGTCTTCGAGAACACCGCCTTCAAGGGCAACCAGGACACCCTCATGACCGACAGCCCCCGGCTCGACGCCATCAGCCGGGTCTACATCCGCGACGCGTACATCGAGGGCGACGTCGACTTCGTCTACGGGCGGGCCACGACCGTCATCGAGCGGTCGCTGATCCGGGCACTCAGCCGCGGCTCCGCCACCAACAACGGGTACGTCACCGCCGCCAGCACCTGGAAGGACAACCCGTACGGCTTCCTGATCACCCGCTCCCGGATCGTCAGCGACGCCCCGGCCGGCTCCTTCCACCTCGGCCGGCCCTGGCACCCGGGCGGCAACCCGGACGCCATCGGGCAGGTGCTGATCCGCGAGACCGAGCTGCCCGCCGCGATCAAGGCGTCGCCGTGGACCGACATGGGCGGCTTCTCCTGGAAGGACGCCCGCTTCAGCGAATACCGCACCTACGGCCCGGGCGCCGTCGTCACCGCCGACCGCCCGCAGATGTCCGACGCCGACGCCACCCGCCACGAGGTCGCCGACTACCTCGCCGGCCGGGACGGCTGGGCCCCGCACCGCTCCCGCACGAACTGAGAGAGAAGAGCCGACCATGAACAACCCGCAGACGTGCCCCGGACGGCGCCGTACGGCCGCCGCCGCCGTGTCCCTGGCCGCCGTGCTCGCCCTGACCGCCACCGCATGCGGTGACGACGGCACCGCCGCCGCGGGCGAAGAAGGCTCCGGCAAGGGCACCATCACCTTCTGGGACAACAACGGAGGTGTGCGCACCGCCGTCTGGCAGGAGATCATCAAGGATTTCGAGGCCAAGAACCCCGGGATCGAGGTCACCTACGTCCCGATTCCCAGCGAGGACGTGCAGTCCAAGTACGACACCGCGATCGCGGGAGGCGGCCTGCCGGACGTCGGCGGTGTCGGCGCCGCGTACCTCGCCAACATCGTCGCGCAGGACGCGCTCGAGCCGGTCGGCGACCGGATCGAGGACTCCGCCCTCAAGGGCAAGCTCGTCCCCAACATGGTCACCTCGGTCAAGTCCGCCGGGGGCCGGGGCGACGAGATGTACTCGGTGCCCACCTCCGCGAGCAACGGCACGCTGTACTACCGCACCGACCTGTTCAAGGCGGCGGGCCTGGACGCGCCGACGACCTGGGCGAAGTTCTACGCGGCGGCCACCAAGCTGACGGACGTCGAGAACAACAAGTTCGGCTACACGATCCGGGGCGGCGCGGGCTCCATCGCGCAGGCGCTGGACGCCATGTACGGGCAGTCGGGCATCACGTCCTTCTGGGACGGTGACAAGACCACCGTCAACGACCCGAAGAACGTGGCGGCGCTGGAGAAGTACGTCGGGCTGTTCAAGAAGACGACGCCCGAGGCGGACGTCAACAACGACTTCAAGAAGATGGTCGCCCAGTTCGACACCGGCACCATCGGCATGCTGAGCCACAACCTCGGCTCGTACACCGACCACGTGAAGGCCCTCGGCAAGGACAAGTTCGCCGGCATCCCGAATCCGGTGGGCGACAGCGGTACGCGCGTCCAGGTCTCCAACCCGATGGATGGCCTCGGGTTGTTCAAGAGCAGCAAGAACAAGGCCGCGGCCTGGAAGTTCATCGAGTTCGCCGTCTCCCGCGAGTCCAACAGCAAGTGGAACGAGTCGGCGGGCGCCATACCGGCGAACGCGGAGGCGGCGTCCGACCCGTGGATGAACGAGGCCGAGGCCACCAAGCTGGGCGCCAAGGCGCTCACCGACGGCTCCACCAAGATCGTGGAGCTGCCGTACTACCTGCCCGACTGGAACAAGATCAGCAAGGCCGACAACGAGCCCAACTTCCAGAAGGTGCTGCTGGGCGTGATGACGGCGAAGGAGTTCCTGGACACGCTGGCCGATCAGCTCAACGAGGCGCAGGCCGAGTGGAACGAGCAGAACGCGTCCTGACGCGGGGGGGGGGCGTTCCGGTCTCCCGGCCCGCCCCGCGTTCTGCCCTGCCGGCCCGCCCCCGGCCCGCCCGGGTACCGGAACGGTGGACCGCCCGTACGTACGGTCGCTGCCGGTGGGGGTGGGGCGGGGCCCCTCCGGGCTCACCTCCTCGAGGCCGACGGTCCCGGGTCCGATGCAGGGGAGCCCACCCGTCGCCGCCAACCTCTGCGGGGGCGACCCTGCACGGCCCCGCCCCGGCCGTCCGCCGGGTGCGGGAGTTGTTTCCTTCTTCGTACGAGAGGTTACGCATGTCCCTGAGCCGTAGACGGACCGTGGCGGCGCTCGCCGCCGCCCTGCCGCTCGTGCCCGCGGGTACCGCCGCGGCACGGTCCCGTGACCGGACGGTGTGGATCGCCGGTGACTCCACCGCCGCCCAGAAGTATGCGGACGCGGCGCCCGAGACCGGGTGGGGCATGGCCCTGCCCTTCTTCCTCACCCCGCACCTGGCCGTGGCCAACCACGCGCTGAACGGCCGCAGTTCGAAGAGCTTCATCGACGAGGGCCGCCTCGACACCGTCCTCGCGGGCATTCGTCCCGGCGACCTCCTGCTCGTCCAGTTCGGGCACAACGACCAGAAGGCCGCCGACCCCGCCCGGTACACCGAGCCGTGGACGACCTACCGCGAGCACCTGCTCCGGTACGTGACGGGGGCGCGGGCGCGCGGGGCGCGGCCCGTGCTGCTCACGTCCGTCGAGCGGCGGAGGTTCGACGCCGAGGGCAACGCGGTGCCCACGCACGGGGAGTACCCGGCCGCGATGCGGGCGCTGGCCGCCGAGGAGGGCGTGACACTCGTCGACGTACAGGCCGCGTCGATCGCCGAGTGGCAGAGGCTCGGGCCCGAACCGTCGAAGGAGTACTTCAACTGGCCCGGCAAGCAGGACAACACCCACTTCCGGCCGCGCGGCGCCATCGAGGTGGCGCGGATGGTCGCGGGCGGCCTGCGGAAGCGCGGTGTGCTGGCCGCCCGCGACGTACGGCGGCTGGAGGAGCCCGTCCCGGCCGGATGGATCACCTGGCCGTGAACCCCACACAAGGAGCCGCAATGTGTACCCGAATCATGGGCGCCTCCCTCGCCGGATGCACCGCACTCGTCCTGACCCTCACCCCCGCCCACGCGGCGGCCGACCTCGGGCGCCAGACCCTCGCCGCGGGCGATGGATGGGCGTCCGAGGGCGCGGGCACCACGGGAGGCGCCGCCGCCGACGCCGCGCACATCCACACCGTCAGAAGCTGGGCCGCGTTCAAGGCCGCCCTCGCGGCCGGCGGCACCGCCCCGAGGATCATCCGGGTGGTGGGCACCCTCGACGCCACCGAAGGCGGCTGCGAGGCGTTCGAGGCGGACGGATACGACTTCCAGCAGTACCTCGCCGACTACGACCCGGCCGTGTGGGGCTACGACACCCCCGTCAGCGGACCGCAGGAGGACCTGCGCGCGGCCTCCGCCAGGAAGCAGGCCGCCTCCATCAAGGCGTACGTCCCCGCCAACACGACCATTGTCGGGGTCGGCAAGGGTGCCGGGATCACGGGGGGGCAGTCTCCAGATCCAGAACGTGGACAACGTCATCGTCCGCAATCTGGCCCTGGAGAGCCCGCTCGACTGCTTCCCGCAGTGGGACCCCACGGACGGCTCGACCGGCGCCTGGAACTCCGAGTACGACGCGATGGTCGTGTACGGCTCCTCGCATGTGTGGATCGACCACAACACCTTCACGGACGGGCGGTACCCCGACAGTTCGCTTCCCCGCCACTACGGCGAGCTCTATCAGCAGCACGACGGCGAGCTGGACATCGTGCGCGGCGCCAACCATGTGACCGCGTCCTGGAATGTGTTCGCCGACCACGACAAGACGTTGATGATCGGCAACAGTGATGGTGCGGCCGCCACGGATGCGGGAAAGCTCAAGGTGACGCTGCACCACAATCTCTTCACCGGTGTCGTCGAGCGTACTCCGCGCGTCCGCTTCGGCCAGGTCGACGTGTACAACAACCACTTCGTGGTGAAGGAGGGGCAGAGTTACGCGTACTCCTTCGGCATAGGCATCGAGTCGCGGCTGTACGCGGAGAAGAACGCCTTCAGCCTCCCCGAAGGGGTCGGCGCCGGAAAGGTCCTGAAGAAGTGGAAGGACGCCCCGCTCACCGCGGTGGGCAACCGCGTCAACGGTCGTACGGTCGATCTCGTCGCCGCGCACAATGCCATGAACCCGGGTAATCCGCTCCGGTCCGGTGCCGGTTGGACACCGGCTCTCCGGACCCGGGTGGACGATCCCCGCGTCCTCCCCGGCCTCCTCGACGCCCGCGCGGGCGCCGGCAAGGTCTGCTGACAGCGTGTGCCGCGCCGGCCTGCCAGTCCCCGCGTCGGCCGGCGCGAGCCGGGGGCCGACCCGGCCGATCCTGTCGGGAAGGTTGACAGCTCCTGTGCCGCCTGGCTTCATGAACAGCGCGCATTGGGAGCGCTCCCACGCCTGTCACGTGCTTCTCGTCCCGACAGAAGGGCACACAGTGGGACTGTCACGCGTACACAGCCGCCTGCGCGCGCTGGCCGCCGCAGTGATCGCCGCCGGGTTGGTGGTGGCCGTCGCCCCGGTGACCGCCGCCCGGCCCACGGTCCCGGAGGCGGCCGCCGTCGCCGCCCCCGGGGACGACTGGCTGCACACCGAGGGCAACAGGATCGTCGACGCGAACGGCGACGAGGTCTGGCTCACGGGCGCCAACTGGTTCGGCTTCAACGCCTCCGAGCGGGTCTTCCACGGCCTCTGGTCCGGCAACATCACCCAGATCACCAAGTCCATGGCGGACCGGGGCATCAACCTGGTCCGCGTACCGATCTCCACCCAGCTGCTGCTGGAGTGGAGGAACGGACAGGCCGCCGTCCCGAACGTCAACACCCACGCCAACCCGGAGATCGCCGGCAAGACGTCCCTGGAGATCTTCGACTTCTGGCTTGCCCTGTGCAAGCAGTACGGCATCAAGGTCATGCTGGACGTGCACAGCGCGGAGGCCGACAACTCCGGCCATGTGTATCCGGTGTGGTGGAAGGGCTCGATCACGCCCGAGCAGTTCTACACCGCGTGGGAGTGGGTGACCGCGCGCTACCGGAACGACGACACCCTCGTCGCCATGGACGTCAAGAACGAGCCGCACGGCAAGGCCAACGAGGCCCCGCGCGCCAAGTGGGACGGCTCGAGGGACCAGGACAACTTCAAGTACGCCTGTGAGGCGGCGGGCAAGCGCATCCTCGCCGTCAACCCGAACCTGCTGGTGCTGTGCGAGGGCATCGAGGTGTACCCCAAGGCGGGCGTGAGCTGGACGTCCACCACCCCGACCGACTACTACTCCACCTGGTGGGGCGGGAATCTGCGCGGCGTCCGCGACCACCCGGTGGATCTGGGGGCCAACAGCGATCAGCTGGTGTATTCCCCGCACGACTACGGACCGTTGGTCCATGCCCAGCCGTGGTTCACCGGAGAGTGGAACCGTACGACCCTCGAACGTGACGTGTGGGACCCCAACTGGCTGTACCTGCACAAGGAGAACAAGTCCCCGCTGCTCATCGGCGAATGGGGCGGCTTCCTCGACGGCGGCCCGAACGAGAAGTGGATGACCGCGCTGCGGGACCTCATCGTCGAGCACCGCATCCACCAGACCTTCTGGTGCATCAACCCCAACTCCGGTGATACCGGCGGCCTGCTGCTCGGCGACTGGAAGTCGTGGGACGAGCAGAAGTACGCCCTGCTCAAGCCCGCCCTGTGGCAGCACGGCGGCAAGTTCGTCAGCCTGGACCACGAGGTGCCGCTCGGCGGCGCCGGGAGCACCACGGGCATCAGCCTGCGCGAGGTGTACGGAGACGGCGGCGGCGATCCCGACCCGGTGGACACCACCCCGCCCACCGCACCGACCGGGCTGACCAGCACGGCGAAGACGTCGACCAGCGTGTCCCTGTCGTGGACGGCGGCGACCGACAACGTACGGGTGACCGGCTACGACGTGTACCGGGGCACGACGAGGGTGAACGCGGCGCCGGTGACCGGCACCGCGTACACCGACACCGGGCTCACTCCCTCCACCGCGTACGGCTACGCGGTACGCGCCCGGGACGCGGCGGGCAACGCGTCGGCGCCGTCCGCGGCGCTGAGCGTCACGACCGACCCGGGCGGCGGCCCGTCGGGCGCGGTGAAGGTCCGGTACAAGAACAACGACGCGTCGGCGACGGACAACGCCATCCGGCCGGGGCTCCAGGTGGTCAACACCGGCTCGCCCGCGCTGGACCTGCGCACGGTGTCCGCGCGGTACTACTTCACCCGGGACGGCGGTTCCCCTGCCGTCAGCGCCTGGTGCGACTACGCGGCCGTGGGCTGCGCCCAGCTGAAGCTCCGGGTCGTGCCCCTGACCACGCCGGTCGCCGGGGCGGACGCCTACCTGGAGGTGACGTTCGCCGCCGGGTCCCTGGCGGCCGGGAGGGACACCGGTGACATCCAGCTCCGGATGAGCAAGTCCGACTGGTCGAACTTCAACGAGGCCGACGACTACAGCCGTACGGCGTCGACCGCGTACGCCGACGCCCCGGCGATCCCGGCGTACACCGGCACCGCTCTGGCCTGGGGCGCGCCGCCCGCCGCCTGAGCCCGGCCGGATCCCCACCCGGGAGCGCGCCCTCCGACGGGAGCGCTCCCGGAACCCCTCCCCGAACAAGGAGCCGCACATGACCACCCCGTACCGCGGAAGCGGGTGGCGAGCGTTCGCCGCCGCCCTGGCCGCGGCCACCGTCACGGCCACGCTGCTCGGTGCGGCCCCTGCCGTGACCGCCAAGGCCCCCGCCCACGTGGACAACCCCTTCGCGGGCGCGTCGTTCTACGTCAACCCCGACTACTCACGCCTCGTCGAGGGATCCATCGCCAGGACCGCCGACCCGCGGGTCCGGGCGAAGATGCGGACGGTCAAGCGCTACCCGACGGCCGTCTGGCTGGACCGTATCGCCGCGATCCACGGAGGCGCCGCCAACGCGGGCCGCAAGAGCCTCGCCGACCACCTCGACCTCGCGCTCGCCCAGAAGAAGCACGGCCGGCCGGTGGTCGCCACCTTCGTGGTGTACGACCTCCCCGGCCGTGACTGCGCCGCCCAGGCCTCCAACGGCGAACTGCCGCTCACCGAGGCCGGCCTCGCCCGCTACCGGACCGAGTACATCGACGCCATCGCCAAGGTCCTCGCCCGCCCCAAGTACCGCGACATCCGCATCACGACCGTGATCGAGCCCGACAGCCTGCCGAACCTCGTCACCAACCTGAGCGACCCGGAGTGCGCCCAGGCGCAGAGCAGCGGCATCCAGGTCGAGGCCATCCGGTACGCGCTCGACACGCTGCACGCCATCCCGAACGTCTACACGTACATGGACTTCGCTCACTCCGGCTGGCTCGGCTGGGACAGCAACCTCGCGCAGACCGCGCAGTTGTACACGGACGTCGCCAAGGGGACGGCCGCGGGCCTGGCGAGCGTGGACGGTCTGGTCACCAACGTCTCCAACTACACCCCGCTCGCCGAGCCGTTCCTCACCGACCCGGACCGCGTGGTGGGCGGCGCCCCGGTCAAGTCGAGCGCCTTCTACGGCTGGAACCCGCAGTTCGACGAGGCGGACTTCACCCGGGCCGTCCACCGCGCGCTGGTCGCCCTGGGCTGGCCCACGAGCACCGGGATGGTCGTCGACACCTCCCGCAACGGCTGGGGCGGCCCCGGCCGGCCCACCGCCGAGAGCACCAGCACCTCCCTCGACACGTACGTCACCGAGTCCAAGGCGGACCGCCGGCCGCTGCGCGGGCTGTGGTGCAACGTGAGCGGCGCCGGCCTGGGCGAGCCGCCGCAGGCGGCACCCGCCGGCCACCCGGACTCGCACCTGGACGCCTTCCTGTGGGTCAAGCCGCCGGGCGAGTCGGACGGGGCGGGCAAGGACATCCCGAACGACGAGGGCAAGCGCCCGGACCCGATGTGCGACGCGGAGGCGACACCCGGCGCGCTGCCGGACGCGCCACTGGCCGGCCACTGGTTCCACGACCAGTTCCGGATGCTCGTCACCAACGCCCACCCGGCGATCCCGCTGAAGTAACCCGACGCCGCCCACCGGCACCGCGATCACTTCGCCGGGCACCCCCTGGGACCGCTCCCTCGCCCCCGGCGCCAGAAACCCGGCAACCGGCCGGCCGTACCCACGGGGGGACGGCCGGCCGGTTGCCGCCGTCGCGGCAGGGGCCGGCTACGCCACCGCGCACGCCGTTCCGTTGAGGGTGAACTGCGCGGGCCTGGCGAACGTCCCCGTGTAGGTGCCCTGGAAGCCGAACGACTGGGTGCCGTTCGCCGGGATCCGGGCGTTGGAGGAGGTGTTCGTGGCCGTCACCGCGCCGGAGGAGGGGGTGAGGGTGGCGTTCCAGGCGTTGGTGACGCGCTGGCCGGAGGGGAGGGTGAAGGCGACGCGCCAGCCGTTGACGGGGGCGGAGCCGGTGTTGGCCACGGTCACGTCGGCGGTGAAGCCGCCCGGCCAGACGTTGGTGGCGTAGGTGACCCGGCAGGCGGCGGGGGTGCCGGGGCCGCCCGGGTCGCCGGGGCCGGTGCCGCCGGGGTTGACGGTGGAGGAGAAGGAGGTCACGCGCAGCCCGGCGCCGTTCTGCCACGGCTCGAAGCCCGCCTGGACGCTGGTGAGGTACCAGGACGGCTGCGCGAGGCCCCGGGCGACGGCCTGGTCGACGAAGTCCATCACGTCGAAGCTCCAGCTGGTGAGGGCGGAGGGCGCCACGAAGGAGATGACGTCGTTGGCGCCGTTGCTGCCGGTCCAGACCTCCCAGGACCGGCCGCCCACCGTGGCCGTACCGATGGGTGAGCCGATGGGCTGGATCGGGCCGACCCGGTTGAACCAGATCATGATCTCGGTGCGGTTCACGCCGTCGGTGCGGGGTGTCGGGTCGAGCCAGATGTCGTACGAGGCGTTGTAGACGGCGTTGCTGACGTACCCGTACGAGATGCTGGACGGCGCGCTGCCGATGGCGTCGACCCGCATCGGCAGGTTGGTGCCGGGGGAGCAGTTCGTGTAGTGGCAGCCGTTGTAGATCGAGGGGTACGACTTGGGCGCCCCGTTCGTCGGGACGGAGCCGTCGGCGCGGGTGAGCTCGAAGCCGGTGGCGGTCGCGTTGACGCACTGCGTGGCGCTGGTGCCCCAGCGGTTGTTCTGGACGACGTAACGGCCCTGGATGGTCGTGGAGCCGAACTGGTCGCAGATCAGTGTGTCGGCCCGCGCGGGGGCGGTCGCCGTCAGGAGTGCGGTCAGTGAACCCAGTGTCAGCAGGGCCGCTGTCGCGGCGGTACGCAGGGAGCGGGCGCGGTGGCGGGTGCGGCGGATGAGGCTGTTCATACGGGTGCGGGTCCCTTCCGGATGAGCGGTATGAGGGGGTCCGATCTGGGAGCGCTCCCATTCCTGCGTCCGTTCAGTGACTGTAGGAGCCCGAGGGGCGGGGGGCAAGAGATCGGACGCGTGCATTGACGTGAGCCCATCACGTCAGCACAGTGGTGGGCGAGGGCGGGAGCGCTCCCAAAACCTGCCGCCCTCACCCCGGTGGCGCGGCGGCGGAGAACGCCGATCTCCTCCGCCGTGCCGCCTTCCATCCCCAGGAGGGAACCCGATGCGCCGACCCACCGCACGTTTGGCCCTGGCCGCCTTCGCCGCGCTCGCGCTCGTCGTCACCGCCATCGCCGTCCAGCTGGGCGTCTCCCGCCCGGCCACCGCCGCCGCCGGGCAGACCACGGCCGTCAACGGCGGCCCCGAGACCTTCACGCAAGCGCTCCCGACCGGCGGGGCCTCGCAGTACACCACCCCGCTGGAACGCTGCCACACCAGCCCCAGCTACCCGCTCTCCGGCCGCAACCCCATCCTCGACGAGCCGCTGACCAGGTCCTTCACCTCCAATGTCCCGCTGTCCGTCAGCGTCCGCGCCGACAGCACCACCGGATACGGGCTGCGCGAGCTGGTCTTCACCAACCGCTCCAGCAAGCCCATCCACCTCGACTGCGGCGTCCTGGTCTTCCTCGCCCCGTCCGGATCCGACCAGCACCACTACGGCGCCTCGCAGCCCTTCGGCCACCCGCAGCAGGACTTCGTCGAGGTGAAGCGCGGCGACGGCACGTCGTACTACATCGCCCGCCTCGGATTCCACGACGTGGCGCTGCCCCAGCGCGGCATCGACCCCGGCCACACCTGGGTCTACAAGCTCGGCGGCCCGGGCCAGGGCGCCGTGAGCCTGGAGACCACCCGTGACTCGATCCGCTTCACCGCGGACCTGACCGTCTCCTCCAACACCGACCTGGTGAAGAAGTACGGCACCACGCGCTACGCCAACTGACGGTCCCGCGGCCATCTCCCACAGGGCCGCGTGGCCGGGTACCTGCCCCCCGGCCACGCGGCCCGCATCCGCCGAAGCCCCGAAGTGCCGAAGCCCGGAAGGCCCCATGCGCCGAATCGCCCGTCTGCCGCTGCTCGCCACGGTGTTCGTCGCCCTCCTCGCCATGGCCTTCGTCAGCCGCGCCCAGGACGGCACCCCCGCGGCCCCGGCCGCCGGCGGAGGCCGGGGTGCCACCGCCGCCCAGGCCGCCCGGTCCGCCGCCCAGAACCACCTCGGCCTCATCTCCGGCGGCGACTGGTCCGGCGCCTGGGACGGCTGGAGCAGCGACGCCAAGCAGCGGGTGCCGCGCGCCACCTACGTACGCGCCGGCCAGGCCTGCCACCCGCTGCTCGCCGTGCCGCTCCAGACGGTCCGCGCCGTCCCCGTGCACGACCGCGCGGTCGACGTCGACTGGCAGGGCGGTGGAGCCTCCGGCACCCTGCGCATGGTGTACGAGGACGGGCGGTGGCGGGTGGCGACGACGCCGGCTCAGCGGTGCGGCGTCACGTCGACGCCCGCTCCACCAGCTCCGTCCGCAGGATGACGTGCCGCCAGGACGCCGCGCCGCCCTCCTGGAGGGCCTCCAGCAGCACCTGGGCCATCGCCCGGCCCATCTCCTCCACCGGCTGGCGCACCGTCGTCAGCCGAGGGTCCGTGTGCTGGGCGATCGGCGAGTCGTCGAACCCCACGACGGCCACGTCCTGCGGCACCCGCCGCCCCGCCGCCCGCAGCACGTGCAGCGCGCCCGCAGCCATCACGTCCGACGCCGCGAAGATCGCGTCCAGTCGCGGGCACCGCGCCAGCAGCTCCGCCGTCGCCCGTCCCCCGCTCTCCTCCGTGAAGTCGCCCTGCGCGGTCAGCGCCGGGTCCACCGCCCCGAACGCCGCACGCATCTCCTCCCGGTAGCCGCGCAGCCGGCACTGCGCCCCGTACATGTCGAGCGGACCCGCGATCGTCGCGATGGCGCGCCGCCCCGTCGCCACCAGGTGCCGCACGGCCGCCCGCGCCCCGCCGACGTTGTCCGAGTCGACGTACGACACCGGCTCGTCGCTGCGCCGCCGCCCGCTGAGCACCGTCGGCACCTCCAGCTCCGCCAGCAGGTCCGGCAGCGGTTCGCTGTCGTGCACCGACACCAGCAGCACCCCGTCCACCCGGCCCGCCCGCGCGTACTGCACGAACCGCTGCCGCTCCTTGTCGCCGCGCACCAGCGTCAGCAGCAGCTGCATCTCGGTGTCGGCGAGGCCCGCGCCGACCCCGTGGACGATGTCGGAGAAGAACGGCTCGGCGAAGAACCGCCGCGCGCTCTCCGGTATCACCAGCGCCACCGCGTCGGCCCGGCTGCCCGCCAGGGCGCGGGCGGCCCGGTTCGGTACGTAGCCGAGCTCGGCGATCGCCTGCTGGACCAGCAGCCGCGTCGCCTCCTTCACCCCCGGCGCGTTGTTGACGACCCGCGACACCGTGCCCCGTCCCACGCCCGCGAGCGCGGCGACCTCCTCCAGCGTGGGCGGGCCCACGCGTCCTCGTCCGACCATCGCGTGACCTCCAAAGCTCCATCGAATCACCGGACACGGCCACGCCCCACCCCTTGATCACATGTGTTACACGGCGTAAACCCGGAACCGCCCACTCCGCGGCCACAATCGGTCCACCCGCCCGCCGACCACCCCACCCCGTCCGACGAGGAGTCCCATGCCGGCAGCACAGGCCGTGGCCCACGCCGTCGACCGCCACTTCCGCATCAGCGAACGTGGATCGAGCTTCGCACGCGAGGTCCGTGGCGGGTTCGCCACCTTCTTCACGATGGCGTACATCCTCGTCCTCAACCCGATCATCCTGGGCGGAGTCGAGGACAAGTTCGGTACGCAGCTGTCGGGGCCCCAGCTCGTCACCGTGACCGCCCTGGTGGCGGCGGTCATGACCGCGGTCATGGGGCTCGGCGGCAACCTCCCGCTCGCCCTCGCCGCCGGACTCGGCCTCAACGCCGTCGTCGCCTTCCAGCTCGCGCCGCTAATGAGCTGGGCGGACGCGATGGGCCTGGTGGTCCTCGAGGGCATCCTCATCTGCGTCCTGGTCGTCACCGGGCTGCGCGAGGCGGTCATGAACGCCATCCCGCAGCAGCTCAAGCAGGCCATCAGCGTCGGCATCGGGCTGTTCATCGCGTTCATCGGCTTCATCGACGCCGGTTTCGTCACCCGCATCCCCGGCGACAGCGGCACCGTCCCCGTCCAGCTGGGCGCCACCGGACAGCTGGCCGGCTGGCCGGTCCTGGTCTTCTGCCTCGGCGTCCTGCTCACCATCGCGCTCATGGCGCGCAGGATGCGCGGCGCGATCCTCATCTCCATCGTCACGATGACGGTCGTCGCGATCGTCATCAACGAACTCGCCGACATCGAGCCACTCGCCTGGGGCCTGACCGTCCCCGCCATCCCCGACGACATCGTCGCCGCCCCGGACTTCGGCCTCGTCGGCTCCTTCAGCCTCTTCGGCGCGTTCGAGCAGGTCGGTGCCGTCACCCTGGTGCTGCTGGTGTTCACCCTCCTGCTGAGTGACTTCTTCGACACCATGGGCACGGTCGTCGGTGTCTCCAGCGAGGCGGGCCTCCTCGACGAGAAGGGCAGGGTCCCGAACATCGGGCGCATCCTGCTCATCGACGGGGTCGCGGCGGTCGCGGGAGGCGCGGCCTCCTCGTCCTCCAACACCTCGTACATCGAATCGGCGGCCGGTGTCGGCGAAGGCGCCCGCACCGGTTTCGCCTCGCTCGTCACCGGCGGCCTGTTCGCCGTGGCGCTCTTCCTGACGCCACTGGCCGCCGTTGTCCCCTCCCAGGCCGCCGCGCCGGCGCTGGTCGCGGTCGGCTTCCTGCTGATGGCCCAGGTGCGCCACATCGACTGGGAGAGGTACGAGATCGCCATCCCCGCGTTCCTGACGGTCGCGGTCATGCCGTTCACGTACTCCATCACCAACGGCATCGGCGCCGGCTTCCTCGCGTACGTCGTCATCAAGACGGTCCTGGGCAAGGCCCGCGAGGTGCATCCGCTGCTGTGGGGCGCGGCGGTGCTGTTCGCGGTGTACTTCGCGATCGACCCGATCGAGCAGCTGGCGGGCGCCGGGGACTAGCGCGTCCGGCGGCGCCGGGTCCGCCCGCGGGGTGGCCTGTGGACGGACCTGCCGCGTCGTCAGCCCTGAGCGCGCCGGCCGGTCCGGCGCTCGTGGCGCAGCGCCGCCCCCGTCACCACCGCACCCAGGCCCTCCCACAGGCCCACGCCGAGGAACCCGGCCGGGGCGCGGCCGGTGACGACCGCGACGGTGAACACCGCGCAGGTGAGGAGGCGGAAGGGGACCGTCCAGCGAAAGAAGGCCTTCCAGTCGGCCAGCGCCGCCAGCAGGTAGTAGGCGCCCATATTGACCGCCGCCATCGACGAGGCGGTCAGGAACAGCAGCGTGTGGTCCTTTTCCGCGCGCCGGCCCTCCGGTATGGGCGCGAAGCCCATGAGGGTCAGCAGTGTGTCCGGGGCGATCAGGCCCACCGCGCCGAGCGCCGTGGCGAGCAGCCCGAAGACCGCCATCGTCCAGCCGGACGGGGAACGGGGAAGCAGGCGGGGAAGCGGTGGCACGGCGGGTCCTCCTACGTACAGGGGTGGGGACCTGCATACCGTGCGGCCGCCGACCGCCCCCCGCCGGAGGTTACTTCAGGGCCGCCGCCATCATCTTCTGTGCCACCGGAGCCGCCAGCCCGTTGCCGCTGACCTCCGCGCGCTCGGCGTTGGAGTCCTCGATCAGCACAGCGACGGCGACCTCCTTGCCGGTCTCGGCGTCCTTGGCGTACGAGGTGAACCAGGCGTACGGCTTCTCGCTGTTGTCCACACCGCGCTGCGCCGTGCCCGTCTTGCCCCCCACCTCCGCGCCGTCGACCCGGGCGTTGGAGCCGGTGCCGTCCTCGACGACCGTGACCATCGCGCTGCGCAGCTGCTCGGCGGTGGAGGACGACACGATCCGCCGCGCCTCCCCGTCCTCGTACGCCTCCAGGGTGTCGCCGTCCGCGTCCACGACCTTGGACACCATGTGCGGCGCCGCCAGCATCCCGTCGTTGGCAATGGCGGCCGACACCATCGCCATCTGCAGCGGCGTGGCCGTCACATCGAACTGTCCGATGCCCGACAGCGCCGTCTGCGCCTTGTCCATCCCGGAGGGGTAGACGCTCGGGTAGGCGCGTACCGGCACGTCCTGCTCGTCATTGTTGAAGCCGAACTTCTCCGCCATCGCCCGGACCTTGTCCTGGCCGAGGTCGACGGCCATCTTCCCGAAGACGTTGTTGCAGGAGTACTGGAGCGCGACGCGGATCGAGGCGTTCTCGCAGGGTGCGGCGGGGTTCTCGTTCTCCAGGTCCTTGACGGTGCCCGGCATCCGGTACGGGTTCTCGCTGCGGGTCGGCTCGTCGACCGACGCGTACAGGCCGTCCTCCAGCGCCGCCGCCGCGACGACCAGCTTGAACGTCGAGCCCGGTGCCACCGGTTGCCGGATCGCCCGGTTCACCAGCGGCTTGTCCTCGTCGCCGGTCAGCTTCTTCCAGGCGTCGCCGTCCGTCATCCCGGCGATCGTCGACGGGTCGTACGACGGGGTGCTGACCATGCCCAGGATGCGCCCCGTCCTCGGGTCGATCGCGACGGCCGCGCCCTTCACGTCGCCCAGCGCCTCGAATCCGGCCTTCTGCACCGCCGGGTCGATGGTCGTGAGCACATCGCCCGGCTCGGTCCGCTCGCCGGTGAGCGCGCCGAGCGGGTTCTTCAGCCGGGGGTCCGTCCCGTCCAGCACCTTGGAGTAGATGCCCTCCAGCTGGTTCGACCCGTACGCCTGCGAGCTGTAGCCGGTCACGGCCGCGTACAACTCGCCGTCCTCGTACGTGCGCTTGTAGCGCAGGTCCCCGCCCTTCGTCTCCTTCGAGCCCGTGACCGGCGAACCGGCCACGACGATGTCCCCGAGCGGATGGGCGTACTGCTCCATGACGTTCCGCCGGTTGTGCTTGTCGTCCGCGAGCGCCCTGGCTTCGTACGCCTGCACCCAGGTCGCCCGGAGCAGCAGGGCGAACACCAGCAGCAGGGAGAAGCCGGCGGCTCTTCTGATCGTCTTGTTCATTCCGCACAGAAAGGACGAACGGGAGGAACGGGCGGGTTCCGGGGCACCCGCTTTCTCAGGAAACGTTCATCCGCGGGGGCCGGCCGGGGTGATGAAGCCCGCCTCGTACGCCGCGATCACCGCCTGCGTACGGTCCCGCGCCCCCGTCTTGGCCAGCACTGCCGCCACATGCGTCTTCACCGTCGCCGGGCCGACCCCCATCCGCCGGGCGATCTCCGCATTGGTCAGCCCCGTCGTCATCAGCCGCAGCACCTCCGCCTCCCGCTCGGTCAGCCGCGCCACCCAGGGCGCGGCGGCCGCCGGGCGCAGGCGCGCGTACTCGGCCGCCAGGCCCCGCAGCGCCGCCGGGTACAGCAGCGAGTCGCTGCGCGCGACCAGCCGTACCGCGGCCACCAGGTCCTCCGCCGCCGCCCGCTTCAGCAGGAACCCGGCCGCCCCGGCGCGCAGCGCGTCGTACACATAGCTGTCGTTCTCGAACGTCGTCACCACCACGATCCGGGGCGCGGGCCCGGGCGCCGAGGCGAGGATCCGCTCGGTGGCGCGGATCCCGTCGATCTCCGGCATCCGGACGTCCATCAGGACCACGTCCGGGCGCACCTCGCGCACCACGGACACCGCCTCGGCGCCGGTCGATGCCTCGCCGACCACCTCCAGGTCCGGCTCGGCGTCCAGGATGACCCTCAGGGCGGTACGCACCATCCGCTCGTCGTCCGCCAGGACGATCCGGATCATCGGGCGGCCTCCCTCAGCGGCAGGCGCACGGCCAGCCGCCACACCCCGTCCACCGGACGGGCCTCGGCGGTGCCGCCCAGCAGCCGCGCCCGTTCGCCGATGCCCCGCAGTCCCCGGCCGCCGCCGGGGCGGGCCACCGGGGGCCGGGCGGGCAGGGGGTTCTCCATGATGATCTCCAACTCGTCCTCGTACCGCCCGATGGTCACCGTCACCGGCTCGCCGCCCGCGTGCCGGGCCGCGTTGGTCAGGCCCTCCTGGACGATCCGGTACGCCTCGCGGGACACCGCCTCCGGTACGCCGGCCACGTCACCGCCCCGCACGTTCAGCGACACGTGCCGCCCGGTCGCGGACAGCAGCGCGTCCAGCGCCTCCAGGCCCGGCAGGCCCGGCAGCTCCCCGTCGTCCTCGCCCTGCCGCAGCAGGCCCAGCACGGCGTCCAGTTCGCCGACCGTGCGGCGTGTCGTCTCCTCGATGGCCGCCAGCGCCTCCCGTACGAACTCCGGGTCGCTGTCGAGCACCTTGCGCGCCGCGCCCGCCTGGAGCGTGACGGCGCTCAGCGCGTGTCCCACCGAGTCGTGCAGCTCCCGGGCGAGGCGGTTGCGTACGGCCAGTTCGGCGGCGCGCCGCTCCGCCGCCGCCAGCCGGTCCGCGGGCGTCGGCCCCAGCAGCAGCGGCGCCTGCCGGGCCAGCAGCGCCCCGGCCCCGGCGGCCGCCGCCGCGAGGGCGACCAGCATCGCGAGCCCCGCGGGCACCCCGCCGTACACCAGCCACCGCTGGTCCAGCGACCAGAACTGGGCGGCCGCCGACGTGCGCAGCCCGGCCGAGAAGGGCAGCGCCATCACCGCCACCGCGAACGGCGGCAGCGCCAGCGACGCCCCGCTGACCAGCCCGCCGAGCCCCACGTGCAGCGTGAACCACCCGGCGGTGCGCGCCCTCGCCGCCCGCGACCGGGCCGGGCCGTCCGCGAACCGCTCCGCCGGAACCCCGCACAGCGTCCGCGCCACCGCCACCGACATGGGCCGGGCCAGCGGGAACAGCGCCGATACGGCGGCGAGCGGCAGGGCGACACCGTACGCGCCGAACTGCGTCGCCAGGGAACCGGAGAACATCCCGGCCTCGTTCGTGAAGGGCGCGACGACCAGCGTGCCGAGCAGCCAGTACGGCATCAGCAGCGCGCCGCCCAGGATCAGATGGACCCACCGCAGCCGTGCGCGCCGCCCCAGCAGTGCCGTGACCGACGCCCTCACGCCGAACGCCCCGCCCGCCTCCGCAGGAACACGGCCACGCAGCCGGCCAGCAGAATCCCCGTGATCATTTCGCCAGCGTAGGCCAGCTCCATGACGGCCGTGGGCTCGTCGGCGGGATCGCTCTGCGGCACCAGGGCGGCGAGCAGCAGCCAGCCGCCCCAGCAGCCCACCCCGCCCGACCCGATCCAGGCGAGCGCCAGCGGGGCCTTGACGGGCAGGGAACGCCCCAGGCGGAACACCAGCATCAGCACACCCGCCACCGCGGCGGCGACGAAGAGCAGGCGTACGGCCTCCAGGACGTGGAAGTCGCTGCCGCGTTCGGTGATCAGTCCCGCCGACAGGCCACGGGTCGAGCCGGCGAGCCACAGCGCGTGCAGCGCCGACGGCACCAGCAGCAGCACCGAGGCCGCCACGGCGGTCACCCTGACGACGGGCGGGAGCAGCGCGGGGGACAGGTCGCGCACCCTGCCCCGCCACACCCGGCTCCAGCGGTCCCGGGCGTACAGGGCGAACAGCGTCCCGAGGCTGAGGCCCTGGACGATGAAACCGCTGTAGACGACGGTGAAGACCCACTCGTCGAGGAACGGTTCGGAGGGCGCCGAGTGCCCGGCCGCCATCTGGGCCGGGTACCCCACCATGATCGGCGCCAGCAGGCCGGTCGCCGCCCACATGGGGAGCGCCAGCAGCCACGCCTTGACGGCCATCCCCCAGCGCTGGGTGAAGAGCAGGGCGAGGACGACGACGGCCGCGTCCATCAGCACGGTCATCAGATTGAGCGCGGCCATCAGGCCCGGGTCGTTCAGCAACGCGCTGCCCTCGGGGATGCCGACGCGGCTGCCGGACACCCAGGCGATCTTGAGCGAGACGTAGGGGACGCAGGAGGCGATGGCGAGGGCGCGCAGTATCCGGCGCGTTGGGCCCGGCCGGGTCATGGCGGTGAGGGCGGGAGAGGTCGTCGTCATGCCCCCCACGCTCCCGCCCGCGGCCGTCCCCGCGCCTCCTGCCTGACGGTGAACCGTCTCCGCCGCGCGGGGGAGGGCCGGGTCAGCCGTCGAGGCGGAGGACCACCTCGTCGGTCTCCTCGCCGCGGGCGTGCGCGAGGCCCCGGTCGTGGCCGACGACGGTGAAGCCGCACTTCTCCAGGACCCGGATCGAGCCCTTGTTGTCGGCGGCGGCGCGGGCGTGCAGCGGGCGCACCGGCACGACGTCGAGCAGGGCACGCAGGGCGGCGGTGGCGATGCCGCGCCCCCAGTGCGTGCGGCCGATGACGTACGTCACCTCCCGCTCCTCCGGCGGCCCGTACACCGCCGTGTGGCCGACGACCTCCCCGTCGGCGAGCACGGTGCGGACGACGGCGTCGGAGGCGAGGACCCGGGCCCAGTGCGCGTCGAAGTACGCCCGGTCCGTGGGGTCTTCGCAGGTGAAGGCGGCGACCCGGCTGGACTCCGGGTCGCTCATGTGCGAGAAGAACACCGGCAGGTCGCTCTCGCGCACCTCGCGGAGGACGACGTCCATCAGAGCCTCCGGGTGGCGAGCGTCAGCCGGTCGCGGGCGTCGAACAGGGCGTCCTTGATCATCTGTTCGTGCGCCGGGGTGAGCCGGGCGACCGGCACCGAGCAGCTGATGGCGTCCCGCGCCGGGGTGCGGTACGGGATCGCGATGCCGAAGCAGCGCAGGCCGAGCGTGTTCTCCTCGCGGTCCACGGCGAACCCCTGCTCGCGGACGGTGCGGAGTTCCTCGATGAGCTTCTCGCGGTCGGTGATGGTGTGCTCGGTGAGCGCCGGCAGGGTCTCCGGGAGCATCTTGCGGACCTGCTCGTCGCTGTACGTGGCCAGCAGCGCCTTGCCGAGCGAGGTGGAGTGGGCGGGCAGCCGGCGTCCGACGCGGGTGAACGGCCGCAAGTAGTGCTGCGACTGGCGGGTGGCGAGGTAGACGACGTTGGTGCCGTCCAGCCGGGCCAGGTGGATGGTCTCGGTGGTGTCGTCGGAGAGCCGGTCCAGGGTCGGGCGGGCGGCGGCGACGACCTCGTCACCGTCGATGTACGAGGTGCCCACCAGCAGGGCGCGCACACCGATGCCGTACCGCGTGCCCGTGGCGTCCGTTTCCACCCAGCCGAGCTCCACCAGGGTGCGCAGCAGCATGTAGAGGCTGGACTTGGGGTAGCCGACGGCTTCCTGGACGGCGGCCAGGGAGTGCATGCCGGGGCTACCGGCGAAGAACTCGAGCAGTTCCACCGTGCGGACGGCGGACTTGACCTGCGCTCCGCCGGATTCGGTAGCTGACATTCGACCTCGCCCCTCTTGTGACACGCCGCGCCCGTTAATAGAGTCCCATTCATCATCAGGAACGCTGTTCAGAATACCGAACAACCATGGTGGGCTGGAAGGACGTAGTGGTGTCAGCAGCACAAGTCTGGAGTGTCGACCCCCGAACCGGGAAGCGGCGGGAACAGGTTGCCGTCGAAGCCACGGCCGAGGACGTCGACCGCGCCGTCCGCGCCGCGCACGCCGCCCGGGACGCCCTCGCCGACCGCACGGTGCGCGCCGCGTTCCTGCGGACCGCCGCCGAACTGCTCGACGGGGCGAAGGACCGGCTGGTGGCGGCGGCCGACGCCGAGACCGCACTCGGCCCGGCGCGCCTCACCGGAGAACTGGCCCGCACCTGCTTCCAGTTGCGCGCCTTCGCCGACATCGTCGACGAGGGCGACTTCCTCGGCGTGATCATCGACCACCCCGACGACACCGCCACCCCGCCCATCCCGGACCTGCGCCGCTACAAGGTGCCGCTCGGTGTCGTCGCCGTCTACTCGGCCTCCAACTTCCCCTTCGCCTTCTCCGTGCCCGGCGGCGACACCGCCAGCGCGCTCGCCGCCGGCTGCCCCGTCGTCGTCAAGGCCCACCCCGACCACCCGGCCACCTCCGAGCTGACCGCCGCCGTCCTCGGCCAGGCCGCCGCGCAAACCGGCATCCCGCAGGCCGTCGTCGGCCTCGTCCACGGCTTCGACGCGGGCGTCGCGCTCGTCACGCACCCGCTGATCGCCGCCGCCGGATTCACCGGCTCGGTACGCGGCGGGCGGGCGCTCTTCGACGCGGCGGCCGCCCGGCCGGTACCGATCCCCTTCCACGGCGAACTCGGCTCCCTCAACCCGGTCGTGGTCACCGAGGCGGCCGCCGCCGAGCGTGCCGAGCAGATCGGGACCGGACTCGCCGGGTCGATGACCCTCGGGACCGGTCAGTTCTGCGTCAAGCCCGGCCTGGTGCTGGCGCCCACCGGCGCGGGTGGCGACGAACTGGTCGCCGCCCTGGCCGGCGCGGTCAAGGGCGTGGGCGAGGGCGTGCTCCTCGACCACCGCATGCGGGACAACTTCGTCGCGGGCGTCGCCGAACGCGCCGCGCTCCCGGGCGTCGAGGCCCCCGTCACCCCCGGCGCGGGTGACGAGCACACCGTCAGCCCCGGCTTCCTGACCGTGCCGGCCGCCGAACTGGCCACCGAGGGCGCGCACGACCTGCTGCTGGAGGAGTGCTTCGGCCCGGTCACCGTCGTCGCCCGGTACGACAGCGACGACGAGGTCACCGCCGTCCTGTCCCGCCTGCCCGGCAACCTCACGGCCACCGTGCACCTCTCGGCCGAGGAGTCCTCCGGTGAGGGCCGCGGCGCCGAGATCCTCGCCGAACTCACCCCGCTCGCCGGCCGCGTCCTCGTCAACGGTTGGCCCACCGGCGTCGCCGTCGCCCCCGCCCAGCACCACGGCGGCCCCTACCCGGCCACCACCTCCACCTCCACCTCCGTCGGCGGCACCGCCGTCGAGCGCTGGCTGCGACCCGTCACCTACCAGTCGACCCCCGAGGCACTGCTCCCGCCGGAACTGCGCGACGACAACCCGCTCGGCCTGCCACGCCGCGTCGACGGGCGGATGGAGCCCCGGTCCGGCACCTGACGGCCCCCGTCCCGGCCCGTGGGCCCGCCCGGCGGCCGCTCCGCAGGTCGCACGGGCCGGGCCGGGCCGATGAGCCGGCCGGGCTCGGCGGCCGCTCGGCGGCGCCGGCCTCGGCACGGTCCGGGGGCGAGCAGACCGCCCGCCGCATGCTGGAGGAGGCGGGCTTCACCGGTGTCCAGGTCCGGTCGGTCGAGGGAGACCCGCTGAACGTCTACTACGCCGCGACGACCACCCCCGCTCAGTGACGGCACGTCACCTGGCGATGCAGCTCCGCTCGCCGTCGTCGGTGCGGGCGCCGGCCGCGACCGTCCCGGGGGTCCGGGTGCCGTCGAGCGCGAGGGGGGAGGGGGAGGGTCGGCACGCCGGTCCGTCCGAAGGACACGCCTCAGTGCCCGCCGCGCGGCTCCACACAGCCGCCCTCCATGTAGGGCCCGTGCGCCTCCACCCGGGCGGGCGGGCCGAGGTAGCCGGTGACGCACGGTCCGGCGCCGGGGACGAACAGGCTGAAGCCGAGGAGCGGGCCGTTGCGGTAGACCTGGGTGCCGTCCGCCGGATACCCGAGCTTCTCCAGCGCGGCCCGGAGACCGTTCTCGTCGCGCACGCCCGCCAGGGACTCGGCGATCCGGCCGGCGTGGGCGCGCCCCCGGCACTCGGCGTCCGGCTTCATCGGCATTTGCTGCTTGAACCCGTGGTTCTCGGCGTACTTGGCCCGCTCGGGGTCGTACGGCTCCTGGGCGGCCGAGGTGCTGGGGGAGGGGCTGGGCCGGGCGTCGGCGCACCGGTCTCCCACGCCCGGGAACATCCGGTCGTGCTCGGTGAGGGCGGCCTTCCGCTGCTCCGCGTGGTCCGGGGACGGGGAGCCGGAGGCCCCCGGTGACCGCGACGACACCCGTTCGGTGCCGCAGCCGGTCACCAGCAACAGCCCGGCGAGGGCGGCGGGCAGTACGAGACGTCTCACCGGAGCACTCCTTTTCCGGTACGGCACGGCGGGCCGTGCGAGTTTCGCGTACCGGAGCGGGGATCGTCGTGAGTATCTGTACTCAGAAGAAGGCGAGGCCCCAACGATGGGAAAGATCGTCCTGTTCATGTCCGTCTCCCTGGACGGCTTCATGGAGGGGCCGAACCGTGAGCTCGACTGGCACCTGGTCGACGACGAGCTGCACGGCCACTTCAACGAGGAGCTGGCGGCGGTGGGCGCCTTCATGAGCGGGCGCGTCACCCACGAGCTGATGGCGGATTTCTGGCCGACCGCCGATGCCGACCCCTCCACCCCCGCCACGATGGCGGAGTTCGCCGGCATCTGGCGGGAGAAGCCCAAGTACGTGTTCTCCAGCACCCTCCAGGAGGCGGGCTGGAACACGACCGTCGTCCGGGACGTCGACCCCGAGGAGGTGACGGCGCTGGCGAAGCAGTACCCGGGCGATCTGGCACTCGGCGGGGCCGACCTCGCCGCCGCGTTCCGGCGGCACGACCTGATCGACGCGTACCGCATCTACGTCCACCCCGTCCTCATCGGCCGGGGCAAGCGGCTGTTCCCCGACGCGGACACCAGGTCCGACCTGCGGCTCGTCGAGACCCGGACGTTCGGCAACGGAGTGGTGCTCCTCCGGTACGAGAGGGAATGAGCGGTGCCCGTGGCGCGTTGGCGGGCGGAGCGGAGGATGCCTCCGTACCGCCCTGCCCTCGCCTCACGACCTGGAGAGAAAGACACATGCGCGTCGAGATCTGGAGCGACATCGCCTGCGCGTGGCCGACAGGCACGAACAGGGGTCGGCAACTCCCAGGTGCCTCGCGGTGCGCGTAGCAAGTCGCCTTAGAGCGGCCAGGAGTGGGCCGGATCGTCCAGCCAGACGGCTTGCCCTTCCGCTGTGACTGTGAGCCCGAACCGGTCATGCCCTGGCTTACCGTTCTGCTCCCACCACCGGTAGGCGGCTTCGGCTTCGTCCCACAGTCGGCGCGGACCGGCTTGCCACACTCTCGCCGTGTCCCCATCGCGGAACATCACACAGGCCCATGACCGATCGGTCAGCGAGTAGAGCCACATCGGCCGTGCTCCGTCGCGCTTGTCGGCAACGGTGTGCACGCAGTCCCGTACGCGCAGACCCAACGCGAACGACTGGGGGCTGAACCGTCCGCTTCCCAGGAAATCCCCCTCCACGAGGTTGGTTTCCGTCTCGTCACCATCGGCCACGCTGCCTGTGACGTATTCGCGGTGCACCACCGGCCCCAGACGTTGGGCGCGCAGCTTCATGAACTCCACCGGGCCCGAGAACAGACCCAACGCGCTCTCTCCGTCATCGGAGACGACCAGCCGGACCACAGCGTCACCGTTGCCGAAATGGGTGCCCCACGGAGCCACGATCACTCCGCCCGGTCGGCACTGCTGTACCCACGTGAACGGGATCGCTCGTAGACCGCATGTCGCAATAATCCGGTCGTACGGTGCCCGGTCGGCGTAGCCCTTGAAGCCGTCCCCGTGAACAACCTCGACAGGCAGCCCGAACCGCTCAAGGGCTCCGCGCGCCGTCGTCGCAACCGCTTCGTCCACTTCGATGGTGACGACGTTCTCTGTCCTCAACCGGTGTGCCAGCAAGGCAGCGTTCCAGCCGGTGCCCGAGCCGATTTCCAACACCTGGTTACCGGGCTGCACCGCCAGCGCTTGCAGCATGCGGAAAACGACGCTGGGCATAGAGGCGGAGGAGGTAGCGACTCGGCCCGCAGCCTTACCGCTGTGCTCGCCGTCGTCCCACTGAGTGACGATCGGGACATCCGCGTCTGCATATCCGTACCAAGCCTCTGGCTCCTCCGCCCTGGACACGCCGACGCTGCGCCCGGTGGCCATGTCGAACGGCCAGATGAGATCCGGCAGGAACGCGGAGCGGGGAACGGCTGCGAAGCTCGGCACCCAATCCGAGGAAAGGGCATCAGCGGAAATGAGGACGCGCCCCAGCTCTGTACGGCCGGGGCGGTCCTGGTGTGCTCCGGTGGCCACTGTCAGCCCTGGGGCGGGTTGGGAACGCCGGGGCCACCATCGGGAGTCGGCGGCTCGTGGGGACCGGGGTAGGGCTCACCAGGCAGCTTGTCGCCGCCACCGTTTGCCAGGATCGCTTCCATTTCTCTCCTTCGCTGTGCCGACACAGAGACCCTCCCCATGTCGCCGTGCCTGACCCGTACCGGCTGCGACTTCCCCGCCGATAAGAGGG